>JANEMG010000161.1 GCA_024511045.1 Gammaproteobacteria bacterium
TGCAGACCGACAACCCGCGGGAGCGCCTGGAAACGCTGCTCAGACAGCGCGAACCGCTGTATCAGGCCTGTGCCGATTTCACTGTCGATACCGGGAAAACACCCGGTAAAACCGTGGTCAGGAAAATACTGCAGGCCTTTGCCGCGAGCAGCGCTGCAGATTGAATATCCGGTTTTTTAATTGCCGTCTCGACGAGGCGCCATCTAACACCATACGATTCCGTTGAGCTGAACCCATGAAAATCCTGCATGTCGATCTTGGTGATCGCAGTTATCCCATTTATATTGACCACGGCCTGCTGCAGAATGAAGACTTGCTGCAGCGCCACATCCCATCCGGACAGGTGATGATCGTCAGCAACACCACCGTCGCCCCGCTGTATCTGCAGCCGGTCGTCGACGCACTGGAAGAAAAGCAGGTGGCCACCGTCATCCTCCCGGATGGTGAACAGTACAAGACCCTGGAATCGACCAGCACCATTTTCGATGCCCTGCTGGAACGGCGCTTCAGCCGCAATGCCACATTGATCGCTCTGGGCGGCGGCGTCATCGGTGATATTGGCGGCTTTGCCGCGGCCTGCTACCAGCGGGGCATTGCCTTCGTGCAGATCCCGACCACACTGCTCGCCCAGGTGGATTCCTCGGTGGGCGGCAAGACCGGGGTCAATCACGCGCTGGGCAAGAACATGATTGGCGCCTTTTACCAGCCGCGCTGCGTCATCGCCGATACCGGCGTGCTGGAAACCCTGGACGACCGGCAGTTTTCCGCCGGCATCGCCGAAGTGATCAAGTACGGTTTGATCCGGGACAAGGCTTTTTTTCTCTGGCTGGAAAACAATCTCGAGGCCTTGCTGGCCAGGGACAAGGAAGCCATGGCCTATGCCATCGAACGTTCATGCATCAACAAGGCCGAAGTGGTCGCCGCCGATGAGCAGGAATCCGGCCTGCGGGCGACCCTCAACCTGGGCCACACCTTTGGCCATGCCATCGAAACGGGTGCGGGCTACGGCTGCTATCTGCATGGTGAAGCCGTGGCGATAGGGACCTGCCAGGCCGCGGACCTTTCCCGCCGACTGGGCTGGCTGGACGATGCCGATGTCGCCAGAATCGTCGCCCTGTTCCGGAAAGCCGGACTGCCCGTCACGCCGCCGCAGGATTTGTCCACACAGCGCTTTCTCGAACTGATGGCGGTCGACAAGAAAAACATCGACGGCAAAATCAGATTAATATTGCTGGAAAGCATCGGTTCGGCTACATTACCCGTTAGCGTGGAAAAACAGCCGTTAGAAGAGACACTGAACCAATATGGACGCAACTGACACTTCCAACCCGCAGAGCGGCGGCAATGCCCGGAAACGACCGGCAGATTCAGCCCGGCAGGCGCTAATCACCCTGGAAAGGTCGCAAAAGCTGGACCTGCTCATTCACCTGCTGACCAATCTGCAGCAACCGCTGGTACTGTGCGGGCCGGAAGGCATCGGCAAGACGACATTGCTGGACGTACTGCGGACGAAGGAAATCCCCGCCTGGCATATCTGCAGCATCCAGGCGGCACCGCAACTGAGCTTCGAACGCGTCCAGCAAATTCTGGTGGAATCGGTACAGGAGGCAAACCCCGACCTGAAACATTACCAACTCCCGGAAATCATGGAACATTTCAGCAGCAACCAGGAAAAACTGGTGGTCCTGCTGGATGATGCCGGCGAACTGGTGCCCGGCATGATCACGACATTGTGCCAGTTTGCCGCGGCAAATCCGGTACTGCGCTTCGTCTTCGTGCTGACCCCGGATCAACTGCATGTCAAGAGCAGCTCCGACAAAGTGATCGAAGACTGCCACTTCATCGAACTCCCTCCGTTGACCGAGCAGCAATGCGGGGAATTTTTGCAGAATCTCTCCAGCAAACCGGGAGCGGTGGTCTCTTTCAACGCCATCAGTTCGGCGATGGTGGAAAAGCTGTACCGTGACACGCACGGCATTCCAGGTAAAATCATGGCGATTTTCCCGACGCTCGACAGCTACGCACCTGGCGCGGCACAGAAACGCCTGCTGTTGTCGCTGCTGGCGGCCGGAGTCATTGCCGCAGGCATTGGCTACCTGCTGTGGGGGCAGCAGAAACCGCAGGACAGCGCACAGAACACCACGGTGATCCGTGCCGAAAGCAGGAAAATAGTGATTTCCCCGCCGGTGATCATGGCGGACAATGAAGAAACACCGCAGGAACCCGTCGCAACGCCGGAAAGCAGCCGGGGTTTTGCACCGGCAGCGACCGATCCTCTGCCGGCAGCCATGAAAGCCCCCCAGGCAGATGGCAACCTGGAGCAGGAAACCGTGGCTTCCGATCCGAAACAGGAAACGGTAGCTATCCAGCCAACAGATACCCCCGTGTCCAGGCCCGCCGAACTACGGCCTGAACTGAACGAGACCCCGGCAATACCATCATCTCTGGAAAAGCCAGCACTGCCTGACCAGGGAAAACCGCCGCAGGTAATTGTCCCTGCAGCGTCAGAAGTACAACCCCGGCAGAAACCCGCCGGCACCATCCCATCCTCCGAACCTGCGACTGAGACGACTCCAGCGCAGCGAGGCGAAACCGGGCCGGAAGCTGCCGAAAAACAGCAACCGGCAACGATACAGAACGAAAAGCCCTTTGCACCTGCGATCCCGCGGGAGCCATTGGTAGCGGCAGAAAAAACTGCCGAACCGGCAGTCCCTGCCCCGGAAAAAGCAGCGTCGCTGCCTGTTGAACAGGAGCAAAGCGGCGACAAGCAAGCCAACGTGACAAAACCGGCAAAGCCTGTCGCTGAATCCAGGCCTGCCGTCGTCCGGAAAGCCGCCGCCAGCGACGCCAGCCAGTGGCTGTTGCAGCAGCCGCCCGGAAACTACACGCTGCAGCTGATGGCGCTGTCAAAGCGCCAGGCCGCGCAGCAGGTGCTGCAAAAATACAGTCATCTGCCGCGGCCCCTGAAATATGTCCGCATCGTCAACAAAGGCAGGGAAAGATTCATCATCGTCTATGGTTCCTTTGCCACGACCGCCGAGGCGGCGAAGGCCAAAAAGACCCTGCCTGCGGCGCTGCGCAATACCTGGCTGCGCAGATTCAGCGGTCTGCAGAAGCGTATTGCCGGCAATTGAATGGCGAAGACTGTTCAACGACAATGACAGTGCCATACCGTTGCCTGTCGACGGAATATGTGGAGTAAAATAACCCCAGCCACTTTCAGAACGTGGCAATCGCTGAAGCTATTGCACTCCAGACCCATTGCTTTTTTTCTTCCTGATTACCCACGAGTCTCTGCCATTTCCCAAAATGAAAAAAACTGCTCAGTCAATGTCGAGTCATCACTGTCATCCTGTGTTTGCCAATACAAATCTGGTGCTTGCGTGATGACGGGAAGACCAAAAAGTGTCCTTTCGACGACAGGAGAAATCCTGGGCGTCATGGCAAGGTGGCAATGCTCAAGATCCCTCCTTGTACAGCACCTGTTTGCCTTTTGGAGGAAAACTTGCTTTACCTGGATTTGGAAAATAAAGCGAATTCAACCTCTTGATAGGGAATTCAAAACAGGTGCTGCGCTATCGTCGGGATGACAGGAATTACAGGATTTCAGCAAGTCTGAAGGTAATACGTAATCAGGTTTTTCTTTATCAAACGGCAGCGACAGCTCACTAGGAGGCTGGTTCAATTGGGCTGTGCAAACAACGACCATTCATATCATCCAACCGAGAAACAATGACAACTTTAAGCAACGACACGCTCATCAAAGCCCTCCTGAAGCAACCTGTCTCCAGAACGCCGGTCTGGATGATGCGCCAGGCCGGTCGCTACCTCCCCGAATACCGCAAGGTGCGCAGCCAGGCTGGAAGTTTTCTCGATCTTTGCACCAACCCGGAACTGGCCTGCGAGGTGACGCTGCAGCCGCTGGAACGATTCGCATTCGATGCGGCAATCCTGTTTTCCGACATTCTGACCATTCCCCATGCCATGGGCCTGGGCCTGTACTTCAGCGAAGGTGAAGGACCGAAATTCGAACGTCCGGTGCGCAATGCCGCCGATATCGCCAATCTGCCCATACCCGACCCGGAACAGGAACTGCGCTATGTCATGGATGCCGTCCGACTGATCCGAAAATCCCTGCATGGCAAAGTGCCGCTTATCGGCTTTTCCGGAAGCCCGTGGACGCTGGCCACCTACATAGTGGAGGGCGGCAGCAGCAAAAGCTTTGCCAGGGTCAAGGGCCTGCTCTATGAACAGCCGTCATTGATGCACGACATGCTGGACAAGCTGGCACGGTCCGTCGCCGCCTACCTGAATGCGCAGATTGCCGCGGGGGCACAGACCGTGATGCTGTTCGATACCTGGGGCGGCATGCTGGGCACGGAGGAATATCTGGAATTTTCCCTGCGCTATGCCAGGCAGGTCCGGGAACAGCTGCACGCCGTCAGCGACGGGCAGCAAGTCCCCACCATCCTGTTCACCAAGGGCGGCGGCCAGTGGCTGGAAGCCATGGCGGACTCCGGCTACGATGCCCTGGGCCTGGACTGGCAGACCGATATCGGCCTGGCGCGGGCCCGGGTGGGCGAGCCCGTCGCGCTGCAGGGCAACATGGACCCGGTGGCCCTGTATGCCAGTCCGGAAGTGATTCGCGGCAAGGTGCGCACGGTACTGGAGAAATTCGGCGCAGGCACCGGACATGTATTCAACCTGGGCCACGGCATCCTGCCGGATATCGAGCCATCCCATGTCGCGGCGATGGTCGATGCCGTGCATGAACTGAGCCCGGACTTTCATCGCTGAGTCCGGTAGCGCAGCAACCGCGACCGCACATTCTGAACAATGTTGCTGAAAAACACCGGACTCGTCTTCGGCACCGTGATTCCGGCATCGATACTGCTGTTCGTGGATCTGAACGGCAGCCAGCAGACCACGCGCATGGCGGCCGTTGCCGTGATGATGTCGATTTTCTGGATCACCGAGGCCGTCCCGCTGGCTGCCACCGCGCTGCTGCCCCTGGTGCTGTTTCCCATCCTGGGCATCGCCTCCAGCAAGACCACCGCCGTGCAGTACATGAACTCCACGGTGTTTCTGCTGCTGGGCGGCTTCATGATCGCGCTGGCCATACAGCGCTGGCATCTGCACCGGCGCATCGCGCTGAATGTCCTGGACCTGTTCGGCGGGCAACCGGCAAGGCTGCTGCCGGGCTTCATCGCCGCCACCGCGGTATTGTCCATGTGGATCTCCAACACCGCGTCGACGCTGGCCATGCTGCCCATCGCACTGGCCATCGCGGCACGCTATGAACAGGAGCTGACGGAGCAGCAGCGGCAGCGACTGGCGGTCGGCCTGCTGCTGTGCATCGCCTATTCCGCCTCCATCGGCGGCATGATGACCCTGGTGGGCACGGCGCCGAACCTGGTTTTCGCCAGAAACTACGAGGCCATGACCGGAACCAGCGTCGGTTTTGCCCAATGGATGACAATTGCCCTGCCTTTTGGCATAGTAATGCTGCTGGTATTGTCTTTTCTGCTCAACAAAGTGTATTTTCGAAAACTGCCCCATATAGAAAGCCTGCAGGGCGTCATCCATGAAGAAAAACAACATCTGGGGATGATGCGCTTCGAGGAAAAAGCCGTGCTGCTGGTTTTTCTGGTCACCGCGCTGCTGTGGATAACCCGCAAGGGAGTCGACATCGGCGGCTTTTCCCTGCAAGGCTGGAGTGCACAGTTCGCCTTTGGCGACCTGATCGATGACGGCAGCGTCGCCGTGACCATGGCGACGCTGCTGTTTTTCCTGCCGGCCCGGCACCGCAACGGCATCAGGACCACGGTGCTCGATGCCGAGGTATTCGCCCAGCTGCCCTGGTCGGTGGTACTACTGAGCCATATGCAAAACTAAAAATTGATTTTGGCTGGTTGAATGCTGCGCACCCTGTGGATGCGAATGATTCTCAATAATTGCGTATTTCTATGGTGGATCCATTCTCCCGTCCAATATTTGTACAATTTCTGCAATTTTATTCACAAGATTCCCTGCCAAGCTTGATTTGCCATGGTTCGCGTAGATTTTGATG
>JANEMG010000162.1 GCA_024511045.1 Gammaproteobacteria bacterium
GTATAACGCTGCATGGTCGCGGGTGACCCGGCATCGACGAGCAGCAGATGGTCCTTGAGCCCCGGGATATAACGCGCCGCCAGATCCAGCATTTTCTGCACGAAGACTGGTTTCGATTCCTGCCATGAATCGACGCAATCATAGCTCAGCAGCGTGGTCAGCATGATGATGTGCCGTCCAGGGGGAGCGAGACCCGGATCGACCAGCGTCGGCGCCGTGACACTCAGCCAGGTAAATTCGCCCTCCTGTACCGCGGCAAAATTTTTTTCATGATCATAATCCTGGTAATAAAAGGACTCGTGGGCGACGTTCAGCGCCTGTAAATCCAGATCGGTGGCTATATAGACCGCGAAAATCGAAGCCGAATGACTCATCCGGGACAATTTGCTGATGAATCGCCGTGGAAAATGCTGTTCACCGACCAGTCGATAGACGGTTTGCCGCATATCTGCATTGGCAACGACCGATCCGGCTGTGATGCGCCGACCGTCTTCCAGCCTGACACCGGCAACACTGCCTGCCTCGATGACAATCTGCCGTACCGGGCATTTGTAGGCTGTCACCCCGCCGTTGCGCGTGATCGCCTGTGCCAGGGTATTGGCGAACTGTTGAAACCCGCCCTTGCAATAATAGGCACCATCGACCAGGTAACCGGCAAACATGGTCGCCCAGTAAAGGAAAGACACTTTTTCCGGCGGCAGGCCCACATAGGGCCAATTGGTGGCAAAAATGCTGCGCAGCCTTTCATCCTGAATAAATTCACCCCAGACATCCGCCAGAGTCGCCCGGCGGTACTGGAACAGGGTCGACAATTGCTCGCGGACCTGGCCGGAATCGCTGCCGCCAAGCATGTCATCGGCCTTTGCCGCCTGTTCGGAAATCTCCACACACAGGGCGATCAGGCCCCTCAAGCCCTGCTCCTGGTCGGGAAAATGTTCCGCTAAAGCGGCGACATAGGCATCGATGGATTGCGGCAGGCTGATGGTCAGGCCAGGATAAACGGCATGGCAGAAGGGGTCGACCGCTATGAATTCCATGTCCTGGTAGCAGTCGACCGCCTGCAGAACCTTGCGGATAACCTGCCCGCCCCGGTAGCCATGCAAACCGCAGCCGCTGGTCAAGTGTACACCGGAATCGAATTGATAACGCTTGCGTTTGAAGCCATGGGCATAGCCGCCCGGCCGGTCATGCTGTTCCAGCAGCAGTACTGATTTGCCAGCCCTGGCCAGCAAGGCTCCGGCAGTGAGCCCGCCTATGCCGCTGCCAATGATGATCACGTCGTAGCGCTGTTTATCGAT
This sequence comes from Gammaproteobacteria bacterium, assembly GCA_024511045.1. GTDB lineage: Bacteria > Pseudomonadota > Gammaproteobacteria > Methylococcales > Methylomonadaceae > JANEMG01. The sequence goes on from JANEMG010000162.1 coordinate 1,299, forward strand.
CCGGTCTGTTTTCATCACTCTACAGTCTTGCCTGTTTTCCAATCCCAGGCAATGAAAAATTGCTCGCCGGCGGCGTTCCGGCAACGGATAAGGGCAAGCCCAGCCCGAAGGGTACAGAGGTTGCCCGCAGTCAATGCAGAACCTCGATGGCACTGGGGTGCCGCAGCAAAATGGAAAAATGCTCTTTTCTCCGGTTGGGCCAGCCGCTGATGACGATTTCCCTGCCGACATACTGCTGCAAATCGGGGAACAGATACAAAAAACGCCGTTCGATTCTGGCGTCAATGTTCCGGGAAAATTCAAGATAACTGAATTTGCGGCTGTTGCGCACCTTGCTAACCCTGCCGGTCAGACGCTGCCAGCCCTTTCGCCGGCCCTGCAGAAGACTCTCAATGGGTTTGGGCTGGTATTCCGGGTATCCCCAGATACCCAGATTTTCCGCCTGCGCCTGGCGCTGGGCAGCGAGCAGCGCCTCGCTGTATCTGAGGTTGGGAGGATGGATATTGGCGATCGCCAGACCTTCCCTGACCAGTTGCAGATTGACGTGCTGTCCTGCATCGGTAAAAACGTGCGCCAGACTACGGCCGTATTTGTCTTTCTTGTCGTCATCGTACTCCAGCCGGATTTTCCTTCCCGACAAAACCCTCTGCAGCCACTGTTTTGCCTGTTCACCTCCCGTTTTGGCAGTTTTGTTGCGCCCCTCCACTTCCGGCGTATTGATCCCCAGCAGTCTTATCTTCAGACCGTTCTGCAAGCGGATGGTGTCCCCGTCATAGACCGTGTTGACGCGATAATAGGTTGTTCCGGGATCGACCTGGACCGGTCTGGCACCGGCATGGGGGCGGTCGCTGTAGTGGGTCTTTCCGGCTGCATCCTGCCATCGGTAGATTTCCGCCGCTGCCGGCATGACCAGCAGCATGACCAGCCAGAGAAAAAGCTTTTTCCTGTCGATGTTCATTCCGATTCCCTGTCCTGCATTGTATACTCTCTGCGTGATTGATTTTCAGATTCCAAAGCTCCGCCCTTGACATGATCAGCATCATTCAACGTGTAACCTCTGCCAAAGTCAGCGTCGACGCGCGGGAGATCGGCAGGATCGACCGGGGTATCCTGGCCCTGGTGGCGGTGCAGCGGCAGGATACCGAAACAGATGCCGACCGGTTGCTGCAGCGCACCCTCAATTACCGCATTTTCCCGGATCGCGCAGGACGCATGAACCTGAGCCTCGAGGCTATTGGCGGCGGACTGCTGCTGGTGCCGCAGTTCACGCTGGCCGCCGACACCAGAAAAGGCAACCGCCCCAGTTTTACCGGCGCCGCGCCGCCGGAGCAGGGACGGGCATTGTTCGGCTATCTCGTCGAACAGGCGCGGATCCGTCATCATAGCGTCGCCTGCGGCCGGTTTGCAGCGGACATGCAAGTGTCGCTGGTCAACGACGGCCCGGTCACCTTCACTCTGGAAACGCACAGCCAATAGCCTTTCAGGCAGCCCCTTCACCAACCGCTGTCCTCGTCCTCATCATCGCTACGCGGCCTGAAGCTTTCAAGAACTTTCGGCTTTTTCGCCGTTCTCAGCAGAATCAGTGCATTGCCAATGATCAACAGCATTGCCAGGGCAATCAGCAAATACAGCCACATGCTGCTATACCCCTGCAAAGCAACGGTATTTCCCGCTTCGACAATACGCTAAAATAGGCACCTTTTCTATCATCCCGTTGCATCCCAATGAAAAAAGTCGAACTGCTGTCCCCCGCCGGAACCATCAACAACATGCGCTATGCCTTTGCCTATGGCGCCGATGCCGTCTATGCCGGACTGCCGCGCTACAGCCTGCGCGTGCGCAACAACGATTTTCTGGAAAAAAATCTGGGCAGGGGCATCGCCGAGGCACACCGGCTGGGGAAAAAATTCTTTCTCGCCACCAATGTTATCCCACACAACAGCAAAGTCAAAAGCTTTCTCAAGGACATCGAGCCGATCATCGCCATGCGCCCCGATGCCCTGATCATGGCGGATCCCGGGCTGATCATGATGCTGCGGGAGAACTGGCCGGATATGCCGATACATCTGTCCGTGCAGGCCAATACCGTCAACTTTGCCAGCGTCGGATTCTGGCAGAGCGTCGGCATCGAAAGAGTGATCCTGTCCCGGGAATTGTCCCTGGATGAAATCGCCGAGATCCGCCAGCAGTGCCCGGACATGGAACTGGAGGTATTCGTGCATGGCGCCCTGTGCATCGCCTACTCCGGACGCTGCCTGCTGTCCGGCTACTTCAACCACCGTGATCCCAACCAGGGAACCTGCACCAATTCCTGCCGCTGGAAATATGACCTGCAGCCCGCCCGGGAAAATGCCGAAGGCGACTACCTGCCGAACGACGGGGCATTGTCCATGACCGATCTCAGTACGGCCAGCTGCGGCGGCGCCGAACGCCACCCCCTGGCGGACAACGTCTACTTCCTGGAAGAGGAAGGCCGCCCGGGTGAACTGCTGCCGGTGATGGAAGACGAACACGGCACCTACATCATGAATTCCAGGGATCTCAGGGCCATCGAACACGTTCAGCGGCTGGTGGAAATCGGCGTCGACAGCCTGAAGATAGAGGGCCGGACCAAGTCCCATTACTATGTCGCGCGCACCGCGCAGACCTATCGCCAGGCGATCGACGATGCCCTCGCCGGCCGGGAATTTCAGCCGCAGCTGCTCGGCGTGCTGGAAAATCTGGCCAACCGAGGCTATACCGATGGCTTCTACCAGCGCCACCATACCCACGAGCAGCAAAACTATATCAGTGGCTACTCGAAGAGCCACCAGCAGCAGTTTTGCGGTGAAATCCAGGCCTACGACAGGGACACCGGCCTGGCTGAAATCCTGGTCAAAAACAAATTCGCCGTCGGCGACCGGCTGGAAGTCATTTTGCCGGAGGGCAACCAGGACGTCATCGTGACAGACATGCAGGACCTGCAGGGCAATGCCATGCAGGAAGCCGCCGGCGGCGGTTATGAAGTGAAAATCCCGCTGCCGGAATGCCATACCGGGCATGGCCTGCTGGCCCGCTATCTGTGATGTCAATTCCAGAGGGTCCGTGAACCGTTACGAAAATGTTGACAGCCCCCGACAATAGCATCGCCGTACAGCGGCAGCGAATGCCTCCACAGACAAAGCGTTATCCTTGCGCTTTATTTTCAGGCACAATTAACCTGCTGATCGCAGCAAAAAACAAGCACGATAACCACTATCCGTGAGGAGAATCAACATGCAAATACAAGCAAATGTCGGTAAAGCGGACAGGATGATCCGGCTGCTTGCCGGAATCGCAATCATAGCGGCCGGTGTGTATTACCAGAGCTGGTGGGGCGCTGTCGGCATCGTGCCCATTGCCACGGCGTTGATCAACTGGTGCCCGCTGTATGCGCCCTTTGGCATTTCGACCTGCGGCAAGGACGAGAAGTCATAATACCTGACAGATCCGGCAGCCTGAAAATGGCTGCCGGATCGACCATCACGTATTTCCCCCATCCATTGCTGCCGGCATGAATGAACCTGCGCGCCGCACTTGAACGTTGCCATCGGCAAGAAAAAATACGCCCATCACAACCCAAGGACGCGATGAAACCCATCAATCTGAAATTTTTTCTGCCATTCCTGATCATTACTTTCGCCATCATCATTTTTTTGCTTCTCAAGGCCACCCGCCCCACTGCCCGGCCCGTCGCCGTTCAGGAGCGCGTCTGGCTGGTGGAAACCCTGACGGTAAAACCCCGGCCGCTGTCGCCAACACTGCGGCTGTATGGACAGGTCGAAACCCCGACACTGGTCAAGGCATCGGCACCCAGAACCAGCCGGGTACTGTCGGTACAGGCCCGAGAAGGTGATGCCATCCAGGCCGGGGAACTGCTGCTGGCTCTTGATCCCCGTGATTTTCAGCCCCGCGTCGCCCAGGCCGAAGCCAAGGTCGCCGAATTGCAATCCCTGATCGACAGCGAGCTGCTGCGCCACCAAGCCGATCAACAAGCCTACAGCCACGAACAGTCCTTGCTCAAGCTGGAACTGGCCGCCTTCAAGCGCGCCAAAACGATGACGAAAAAGAACCTGGGCTCCCGCGCAGCAATGGAACAGGCCCAGGAACAGCTGGAAATGCAGCGTCTGGCGCTGATCAAGCGCAAACTGGCGCTGCAGGACCATCGGCCCCGGCTCGCGCAGCTGCAGGCCCGGCTTGCCTTTGCCGAGGCCGAACTGAAACTGGCCAGACTGGACCTGGAACGCAGCCGGATCATCGCCCCCTTCGCCGGCTTCGTGGAAAAACTGCAGGTGGCGCCCGGCGACCAGGTCAAGGAAAACCAGCTGTTGATTTCGTTCTATCCTCTGGACGACATGGAAGTGCGCGCCAAAATTCCGGAAGTGTACCGCAAGGAACTGCAGCGCGCCGTTCTTGCCGGCAAAAGCTTGCAGGCAAAGGCGGTCACCGCCGGCACCCCGATCACGTTGCAGTTCGACCGTGTGGCCGGCTCGGCCGATGCAAGGGGCATCGATGCCCTGTTCAGAATCATCCAGGGCAGCCAATCGATCCGGCTGGGCAGTACCTTCAGCATTTCCCTGCAGCGCCCCCCCATCGCCGATGCCGTCCCCCTGCCCTTTTCCGCACTTTATGACAACGACTGGATCTATCAGGTGGTCGATGGCCGGCTGGCCGGGATCCAGGTCAGGCGTCTGGGCGAATACACCGACAAAGACGGGCAGGTGAAAATGCTGGTCTCCAGTCC
>JANEMG010000453.1 GCA_024511045.1 Gammaproteobacteria bacterium
GCACCTATGACTGTTATTCGTGACATGGCAATATTTCCAGCATTAAAAGCACCTCGAACAATTCATGCGTTCATTCACAGAACCCGTGCGAAAACGGGTATTCTTCGAATCTATCCGTTAAACTATATCGAATATCCGGCTATCGCATCCCCGTTATTTTACAGGGAGATACACAAGACCGGCTGATTTCAATCTTGTTTTACCCAGGGAGTTCACATGCAGACATCGGAAACGACGCTGGTCGGCAATATAACCGAGATTTCCGGCGGGCAACTCGTCGCAACCTTGCTGACCGAAGCCGAAGGCTTCGAGCCCGTCGTGAAAATCGGCTCTGAAACCCTTTCTGTGGGCCAACTGGGTTCCCAGCTCCTGATCAAGCATCGCCACATCAACATTCTGGGACAGGTTCTGCGGATGTGGGAAGATCCACCGGAGGAATTTACTACAGACAGTAACCGCGGTTCCATGACCGGGGCATTGCAAGGCCCTCCCGAAAGCGCTATGTGCGGATTCTGCCGCTGGGCGAGATCGACCAGCAGGGCACCTTCATTCGTGGTGTGAAACAGTTTCCGGTAACCGGCGCCGAGGTGCACCTGGTCACCGCCAAGCAGCTGGAAGTACTGTTCGACCGCTTCCGCAGCGAAAATCTCGCCCTGGGCCGCCTCAGCAGCCGGAACGAAATCGAGGTCTTCCTGGACCCCAACCCCCTGTTCACGCGCCACCTGGCCATACTGGGGCAGTCCGGTGCCGGCAAATCCTGGACAGTCACCAGTCTGCTGCAAAAAACCGTGCGGGTCATGCCCAAGGCACATATCGTCATGCTGGATCTGCATGGCGAATACGGCTGGAAAGACGACCAGGGCAAGATGCACAGCGCTTTTCCGGACGAGATCGTTCACCATCTGGACGCCCGGGAGCTGGAAATCCCCTACTGGCTGCTAACCTATGCCGAACTGGTCGATTTTCTCATCGACAAGACGGACCCCACGGCAACGTTGCAGATCGCCTATCTGCGGGACGTGCTCTATGCGCTGCGCAAGAAGGCCAATGCCCATCTCGGGCTGGAACAGCTTTCGGTCGATTCACCCGTTTATTTCTCCATCAAGGAGCTGTACCTGCACTTCAAGCAGGCCAATGAACAGCAACTGGATTTCGGCAAGACCAAGGGCACCCTGTACGGCGCCTTCGACAATTTCCTGGTGCGTTTCCAGTCCATGTACAACGACAAGCGTTATGACTTCCTGCTGCGCCCGCAAAAGCGCACCAAGTCAGAACACCTGGAAGATCTGTTGCGCGATTTCGTCGGCCTGGGGGAGGAAAAACGCCAAGTCACCGTCATCGACCTCAGCCCCATCCCTTCGGACGTGCGGCCCATGGTCTCCTCACAGATCGCCCGTCTCGCCTACGAGTTCAACTACTGGAATCCGAAACGGCGGGAGTTCCCCATCCTGCTCGTCTGCGAGGAAGCGCACCAGTATCTTCCGAAGGAAGGCGACCCCGCCCTGGCAGCCACGCGCAAGGCCATGGAGCGTATCGCCAAGGAGGGCCGGAAATACGGTGTGGCGCTATGCGTCATCAGCCAGCGTCCCACCGAGTTGTCCGAAACCGTGCTGGCGCAGTGCTCCAACTATCTCTGTCTGCGCATCTCCAACCCGGACGACCAGGCCTATGTACGCGGACTGATGCCTGAGGGCGAGGCGGACATGGCAGAGACACTGGCCTCCCTGAGCCGCGGCGAAGTGCTGGCGGTGGGAGATGCCACTCCCCTGCCCACCCGCTTTCAGGTCGATGTACCCAATCCACCTCCTGCCAGTGCCGACGTGCCTCTTTCCGAAAGCTGGCGCACCGGCCCTGACGATCTGGATGTGGCCGATCAAGCGTGTCTTCGGCCTCGTGATAGATTTTGGGACATCCCAGTCCCCAAAATCGACTCGGCCTTTGACAACCTATTGGTGCCCCAGCCGTCCTGGTCACCAAGCACTACGC
>JANEMG010000454.1 GCA_024511045.1 Gammaproteobacteria bacterium
TTGAGTTTTGGAGCGCCTATCATAACAAATAGGCACCAGACACGCCCCTCCTTATCCCCTTGTTTTGGCGCCAGTTAGCCAAAAAATTCACTGGTTTTTCGAGTTTTGCATTTACCTCTTCGGATTCAGCCGCCTTCACCTATTTGCATGGACATCCTGAAAGTTTGTACAGGAGCACCTTCGTCCAGGATGGCCGGCTCTTTCAGCGTTTCTATACCGCCGACAGGGCGACGGTCGATGCCTGTGTTTCATGCCATGTCAAATACCAGGGACCGGGAATCAAAATTGGCGATATTCTGGGAATCAGGCGCTTCGATATTCCCTTTGCCGATGATATCGCCCTGGGCAAGGAGATCCTGAATGCCGATCTGGCGGAATACCGGCAGGCTGAAAAAATCTTTTCCATGACTCTGCAGGCGGTCAAGTCCGGAGGGCAATATCCTCTCGATCTCAAGCTGCAGAAAATGGGCTTTCTGGAGAAAATTGCCGACCGGCAGGTGCAGGGCAAGATCGATGAGATCCAGCAGCGTTTTGCCTCTTTCACACGTGCTGTCGAGGATTTGGCCAGTGGCGAGGTGGGCAGCAGTGGCCACCGCTAGGCAATGAAGCATGTCATCTCGCAATCCAACCAGTTGCGCAAGCTGAGCAACGACCTGGTTTCCATGTACACGGCCATCGCCCAGAAAAACAATTCCCGAATCTACCAGTCCACCGTGGCGATGCTGGTTATCGTTCTGGCATTGCTGGCCGGTGCGGCTTTCTACTTCAAGAAGGCCATTATCGACCGGATCAACGAGACGCTGCTGAGTATTCAGGATATCCCAAGGGTGAAGGGGACCTGACGCGCAGACTCGATGACAGCAGTGAGGATGAGCTGGGGCTGGTGGCAAGAGCATTCAACGAATTTACCGCCAAGATACGCAGGCTGCTCGGAGCCGTCGACAAGGAAACGCAGCAGTTGTCCGATGCCGCCGCCAAGACCGCTGCGGTCGCCAATGAAACAGCTGCCGCAGTACAGCGGCAGCAGGCGGAGACCGAGCAATTGGCGGCAGCGATCAACGAGATGTCCAGCACGGTTGCCGAAGTCGCGAGAAATGCCGCGAGTGCCGAAAAGGAGGCGCAAAATGTCGATCAATCCATGCATGCCGGCATGGACATGGTCGACAGGACCGTGGCCGGTATTCAGGAGCTTTCCCATGAAGTCGACAAGGCGACCACGGTACTCGACGAACTGAAATCGGAAAGCAACGACATCGGTACGGTGCTGGATGTCATCAAGGGCATTGCCGAACAGACCAACCTGTTGGCGTTGAATGCCGCGATCGAAGCGGCCCGTGCCGGCGAACAGGGGCGCGGCTTCGCCGTCGTCGCCGATGAAGTGCGTACCCTGGCCAGCCGGACCCAGGATTCCACTCAGGAAATACAAAGCATGATAGAGCGGCTGCAGGCTGGAGCGAACAAGGCCGTGCAGGTCATGAACGGCAGCAAGTCCAAGGTCGAGCAAAGCGTCGATCAGTCCAATGCCACGGGAGAGGCGCTGGCATCGATCAGTGAAGCGATTGCCACGATCAGTTCCATGAATGCGCAAATAGCCTGTGCGACGGAAGAACAGGCGGCAACGACCGAGGAGATCAATATCATCGACGAGGCCGTTGTCACGGCGGACAACGCCGTTCTGGCCGAAAAGGCGAATCAGGAATTGAACGAAACCACGGCCAAACTGAAAAGACTCGTTGGCCAGTTCCGCTTGTAAGACCAGTAATACAGGGAGTGTCGACACTATGCCCCCTTTGCAGCAGCGGGAATCGTTACCAATGAAGAATGCTGCCGCAGACAGCGGCAACAATTCAGCATTTATTCATAATATACTTTCCGCACTTGAAAATTTAGCAGCCAGAAACAGCCGGCTAAGAGAGATATATTACATATTAACAAATGCTTACGGAATTTTCTGGTGCTACTATTTTGCTAAATTATGATTTGCC
>JANEMG010000163.1 GCA_024511045.1 Gammaproteobacteria bacterium
AAGTAACAAGTTTTTAATATCGAGAAAAAATGAGGCGCTAACGCGCATTTTATTTATATAATTCAATTTGATAGCTTAAGCCTTCGGCATTATCTACCCACAGATATCGCTGAGGAGGCAGGAAAACAAGGCTTGGCTGATGACTGGAGTGCGGCATGCAGCAGGATTGCAGGCGTATGGACTGGGAGGCAAAAAATTCTTTATTTACTATTAGTCATCGACGACCATTATGTTAGGCTATAACCTCGATAAAAATAATAAGGAGAAAGCGGATGTCAAAAGGCCAGAATTTACAGGATACTTTTTTGAATGCCCTGAGAAAAGAGCATACTCCGGTATCGATTTTTCTAATGAATGGCATTAAGCTGCAGGGACGAATAGACTCATTTGACCAATATGTCATTATGCTGAAAAACACCATCAACCAGATGGTCTACAAGCATGCCATTTCCACCATTGTTCCCGGCAAGCCGGTGAAGCTTTTTCGTGAAAGTGAAGCAAGCGATGAATAACCCCTTTTTTCTGTTTTCTGTGGTGAATCTTATTGTTTGAGCGACCCGATGCGGGTGAACGGGCAATTCTGGTTCACCTGACTCTGCGGGCAGGCCAGGAAGACCTGCTGGAATTGCGGGAATTGACGAAATCTGCTGGCGCGGAGCCGGTTTTTACATTAACCGGCAGCCGCATCACACCCGACCCCAAGTATTTCATTGGCAGCGGCAAACTGGAGGAATTACAGCATGCCGTGTCTGAACAGATTTCCCCGAGCCAGGAACGCAATCTGGAAAAGGCACTGTCTGTCCGGGTTGTCGACCGGAATGGCCTGATCCTGGATATTTTTGCCCAGCGCGCCCAGACTTTCGAAGGCAAGTTGCAGGTGGAGCTGGCACAACTGCGCCACCTGTCCACCCGCCTGGTACGCGGCTGGACGCATCTGGAAAGACAAAAGGGCGGCATCGGTTTGCGCGGTCCCGGCGAGACGCAGCTGGAAACCGATCGTCGGCTGCTGGGCATACGCATCAAGCAAATTCAGCATCGCCTGGAAAAAGTGGCCAGGCAGCGTCATCAGGGCCGGAGGAAACGCAAAAAAGCGGATCTGGCATCGATTTCCCTAGTTGGTTATACCAATGCCGGAAAATCCACGTTGTTCAACAAGTTGACCGGCGCCGACTGTTATGCTGCCAATCAGCTGTTCGCCACGCTGGATCCGACATTGCGCCGCTGCCGGTTGAGCAACGGTTCGGAAATCGTGCTTGCCGATACTGTCGGCTTCATTCGCCATCTGCCCCACGAACTCGTCGCAGCTTTCCGGTCGACGCTGCAGGAAGCCAGTGAAGCGAATCTGCTGCTGCATGTCATCGATGCCAATGCCGAGGATCGCGACGACACGATTTTTCAGGTCGAACAGATATTACAGGAAATCGGCGCCGATAAAATCAGGCAGTTGCAGGTGTACAATAAATCGATTTGCTGCCGGACATGGCGCCGAGGATCGACCGTGACGAAGATGGCAGGCCGGTACGGGTCTGGCTATCTGCCCAGCGCGGTGACGGTCTGGATTTGCTGGTGCAGGCCCTGACCGAGCTGTTTTCCAGCAACATGGTCAGGAAGCTGTGTCATTTGCTGCCTTCGCAGGGCGCATCAGGGCGCAGCTGTTCGATCATGCTCGCATCATCACGGAAGAAAACAATGCCACGGGGGGCTGGAAGCTGGCCATTGAAATCGACAGAAAGCATCTGGGACTGTTGGAATCCGTCGTTCATGAAGAAATTCATTGACGCGCCGAAACGACGCAATTCCGGCTTTCAGCAGGGCAAGCGACGATTTCTGGTAACTACTCACCCATAGTAAAACAAGCCCCTATGGGTGGTCTGTGGAGGAAGTGTCTTTGGCAGGGATGCCAAAGTCAAGCCTACAGGGATGTATTCACGGCGTCTTTCGAAGCAGACTACCCATAGGGGTCCGAGTGGTTACGATTTCTGTTTTTTCTGATCATCATCCCAACTGCCTGCCTCGCACGAGCATGAAGGTGCATTCCATAACCCCGTAAAATGTCGTAGAGTTCAGTCTTTCCCTGAAAAACAGGTTTGTACAAAACTGGTTTTTTTAGGATAATCCTCTTTTCATTCATCATGGAATGATGAATTGTTATACAATATAGAGTTCCTTCGCTCTGATGGATGACTGTATGGCGTGCTGCGCTTTCCGCGCAAACCGATCGACAATCGGCCGGCCAGATCCACATGCAGGGCAAATAGAGTATGATGCTGTTTCCCATGGAGTGGCTGGCAGCGGTCTGTTAATAATCAACTGGTAATAATCAACTGGAGCAACAAGAATGTCCTGGAACGAACCTGGCGACGATAAAAAAGATCCCTGGAGTGGGCGAGATAAAGATCCCAACGGTCCACCTGACCTGGATGAAGCGATACGCACATTGCAGGAAAAACTGGGCGGTATTTTTGGCGGCGGTAAAAGCGGCGGCACGGGTGATACCGGTGGATCCTTCAGAGGTCTGGGCTTCCTGGCATTGGGCGCCATCGTCCTGTGGCTGTTGAGCGGCTTCTATATCGTCGACGAAGGCAACCGCGGTGTGGAAACGCGTTTTGGCAGATATGTCACGACCACCCAGCCGGGTTTGAACTGGCATTTTCCCGCCCCCATCGAACAGGTGGATGTGGTTAATATTTCCCAGCAGCGTATTCTGGAGGTCGGCTATCGTTCCGGAGGCCGGCAGCAGGCGCTGGGTTCCGTGCCCAGGGAGGCGCTGATGTTGACCAAGGATGAAAATATCATCGATGTGCGCATCGCCGTGCAATACAAGGTCAAGGACGCCAAGGATTTTCTGTTCAACGTGAGAAATCCCGCCGCCACCCTGAAGCAGGTGACGGAAAGCGTCGAACGCGGCGTCATCGGCCAAAGCACCATGGACTTCGTTTTGACCGAAGGGCGCAGTGAGATTGTTGCGCAAATGGAAAAAGAAATTCAGGAAATCATGGATTCCTATGATTCCGGCATCGTCGTAACCAGCGTCAACTTGCAGGATGCGCAGCCTCCCGAGCAGGTTCAGGGCGCCTTCGAAGATGCCATCAAGGCGCGGGAAGACCAGCAGCGCCTGATCAACGAAGCCGAGGCCTATGCCAATGGCGTGGTGCCCATCGCACGTGGTAATGCGGCCCGTCTGATTCAGGAAGCCGAGGGCTACAAGGCGAAAGTGGTTGCCAGTGCCGAAGGTGAGGGAAAACGTTTCCTCTCCCTGTTGACCGAATATAAAAAAGCGCCTGAAGTGACCCGCACCCGTCTCTATATCGATGCCATGGAATCGGTGTTGAGCAAGACCAAAACAGTGATGGTGGATGTCAAAGGCAGCAACAATCTGCTCTATCTGCCGCTGGATCAACTGGTCCGTCAGGAGCAATTCCAGAAAACATTGAACAAATCGCAAAGCAGACCGCTGCAGACCCAGCAGAGAAGGGCGCCGCAACAGTCTTTGCGGACTTCGAATCGCGGTCGCGATGTAAGGGGACGCTGATGACACCGAATAAAATTCTAATAGCCGTTGCTGCTGTCCTGATCCTGGGGATGATGAGCATATTTACCGTCAGTGAAACGGAACTGGCGATCAAGTTCCGACTCGGTGAAATCATCAAGTCCGATTTCAAGCCGGGCCTGCATTTCAAGACACCGTTCATCAATAATGTCAGAAAATTCGACAAACGCATCCTGACCCTGGATGCCAAGCCGGAGCGTTTTCTGACCGCGGAAAAAAAGAATGTCATCGTCGATTCCTTCGTCAAATGGCGGATCGGGGATGTCAATACTTTCTATACTGCCGTCGCCGGTGATGTCGACCAGGCCAATATCCGCCTGGATCAGATCATCAAGGATGCCTTCCGCAGCGAGTTCAGCAAGCGCAAGATCAAGCAGCTGGTCTCCACCGACCGCAGCAAGATCCGCCAGGCACTGATCGAAAACACTTCCAAGGTCGCTGCCGATCTGGGCATCAAGATTGTCGACGTGCAGGTTAAGCGCATCGACTTGCCTTCCGAGGTCAGCCATTCGGTGTACCGCAGGATGGAAGCGGAGCGGGAAAGAGTGGCCCGGGAATTCCGTTCCCAGGGCGCTGAGGCTGCCGAGCGTATCCGTGCCGATGCCGACAAGCAGCGCGAGATCATAATGGCGGATGCCTACAACAAGGCCGAGGTGCTGCGTGGTGAGGGTGATGCCAAGGCTGCCGAAACCTATGCCAGGGCGTTCAACAGGGATATCGAATTCTTTACCTTTTACCGCAGTCTGAACGCCTATAAAAAAACCTTCGACAGTTCCCGCGACATGATCGTTCTGGAGCCGGATTCTGATTTCTTTCAATACTTCAAGAAGGAGAAATAGCGATCCGCTATTCTCCGGAAAAGAAGGTTTTGAGCTGGCTGTAAACGCTCCGTCCCGGCGGGGCGTTTTGTTTGAGAGGAACAGAAAGTTACATGTTACAGAGAGATCCCTGGTTGCTGCCCGATGGCATCGAAGAGGTTTTGCCGGATGACGCCAGGCATCTGGAAAGGCTGCGCCGTCTTCTGCTGGACGTATTCGCCAGTTGGGGCTACCAGTATGTCATCCCGCCATTCATCGATTATCTGGATTCACTGCTGACCGGCTCTGGCCACGATCTCGATCTGCAGACATTCAAGTTGACCGATCAGCTGACCGGTGAATTGCTGGGTATCCGTGCGGATATGACGCCGCAGGTCGCCAGGATCGATGTGCATCATTTACGCAGTACCGGGCCGACCAGATTGTGCTATGTCGGGACCATTCTGCATACCCGCGGCAATCACCTGGAAAAAACCAGAAGCCCGATGCAGATCGGTGCGGAGCTGTACGGTCATACCGGTATCGAGAGCAACATGGAAAGCATTATGTTGATGCTGGAAATGCTGGCCATGACGGGCCTGGAAGACGTACATCTGGATTTGGGGCACGTCGGCATATACCGGGGTCTATCCGTTCAGGCGGGTTTGTCTGCGCAGCAGGAGGCGGTTTTGTTCGATGTGCTGCAGCGCAAGGCCAACCCTGAGCTCGCTGATCTGCTGGAAAGCTTCGCGATCGATCCGTCCAGTGAGAACATGCTGCTGAAGTTGCCCGAGTTGAACGGCGGCAGGGAGGTTCTTGATGAAGCACAGAAGCTGTTATCAGGAGCGGATGAACAGGTGCAAAAGGCCCTGACCGATCTGTTTTATCTGGCAGAAAAGCTGGGTGCGGCATTCCCCGCTTTGCCGATCAGCTTCGATCTGGCAGAACTTCGCGGTTATCATTATCATACCGGAATCGTGTTTGCCGCTTTTACCCCCGCTCTGGGCAGGGAAATCGCGCGCGGCGGCCGCTACGACAATATCGGATCGGTATTCGGCAGCGGTCGTCCGGCGACGGGATTCAGTGCAGATCTGAAATGCCTGTCGGCACTGGCCAAAAAGAACACTCAGGAGGATGCCCGGGAAAAAATATTCGCCCCTGCGGTGGACGATGCAGACCTGTCGGAAACGATCAGGGATTTGCGCGCCAGCGGCAGGGTCGTCATCCAGCAGCTGCCAGGACAGACAGGAGGTGCAGAGGAGTCAGGTTGTACTGCACAGTTGGTCAGAGAAGCCCGGCAGTGGGTCGTTGCACCATTATAGATTGGGAAGAAAATGGGGAAAAATGTTGTAGTCATAGGAACGCAATGGGGGGACGAAGGCAAAGGCAAGCTGGTTGACATATTGACCGAGAAAGCCGATGCAGTGGTGCGTTTCCAGGGCGGTCACAATGCCGGCCACACTTTGGTCATCGACGGTCAGAAAACAATATTGCATCTGATCCCGTCAGGTGTTTTGCGCGATGGCGTGCAATGCATGCTGGGCAACGGTGTCGTCCTGTCTCTCAATGCCCTGCTGAAGGAAATCGATATTCTGGAGAAATCCGGGATCGACGTCAGAAACCGATTGCTGATCAGTGAAGCTTGTGCGCTGCTGCTGCCTTTTCATGTCGCCGTGGACCAGGCCAG
>JANEMG010000455.1 GCA_024511045.1 Gammaproteobacteria bacterium
CCAGCCGTCCTGGTCACCAAGCACTACGCAACAACTTCGCAAGCTCGTTGCTGCTCCGTACTTGTCTCCCAATGACTGGACGCCGCGTTCGGAGGCCTACTTTGCTTCCCCTCTGGCGCTCGGGTAAGCAGTGCGGCCTCGCGGCTACTGGGGACTACCAGCCTTCGCTTCGCTCTCCATGGCTGGCAGCAGTGGTATGCAGCTGGGCTTCGTACATGCTGCCTTGCCAAAGGGCAGCCGGGGCAAGACGCTGGTCTATCTGTTTTTACGCGGTGGCTATGATGGCCTGAATATGGTAATTCCGCTTACCGGTACTCATCGAACAGAATATGAAAACAAGAGGGAGCATATACAGGTTCCCGTGTCGGGCGACAATGCCATGCACAATCTGAATGGTGCTTTCGGCTTGCACGGCAGTGCCAGTGGTATGAAGGCATTGTACGACGCCGGTAAACTCGCCGTGGTGCACGCAGTGGGTATGCCAGAAGGGTTGGGTTCACGCAGCCATTTCGACTCACAGGAGATGTATGAGCTGGGGACGCTAGGTGATCTGAGTACTACCACGGGCTGGCTGGCGCGTCACATGATGTCGACGCCCGGGCTGGTGGAGGATGCTGCCATTCCTTCGCTGTCGACCAATTCTTCGTCTCCAACCAGCCTGTTGGGAGACAAGACGGCCATGACGCTGGACAGCGTCAGCGGCTTTCATCCCAATGGAGGGCGCTATGGGAATGAGCATCTGGATGCCCTGGCCAAGATCTACAACGGAAATTCCAGCCTCGATTATGCGGTTAAGAGTTCCATAGATACCATCAATATGCTGCAGCAGATCGATGTGGAAGTACCTGATACTTATCCGGATACTTCTTTGGCAGACGACCTCGGCTTGCTGGCGGGCATGATCAAGATGAATGTTGGCCTGCAGGTTGCCGCCGTTGATTTCGGTGGTTGGGATACCCACAACGGTCAGGGTGATAACGGTGGAGGTTACTACGCCACGCGCGTGGAAATACTTTCCGATGCGATTGCTGCGTTCATGGATGACCTTGCTTCACACGGGCTGGACAATGATGTCGTGCTGGTGGTGCAGTCCGAGTTCGGACGCCGGGTCAGGGAGAACGGAAACAGGGGTACTGATCATGGGACAGCCTTCCCCATGTTCGTGGTTGGCGGCAAGGTACAGGGCGGCAAGGTGTACGGGACTTTCCCCGGTGTTGCAGACGACGACCTGTATCTGAACACCGATTTGAAGGTTACAACCGACTTCCGCAAGGTCCTGTCCGACGTTCTGGTGAACTTTATGGGGAATCCCAATGTCGGAACCGTATTCCCGGGATACACCTATTCCGAGTCGGATTCCTTTGGGCTCACAGGTGGGGCAGAGCTCTTCAGCAACGGTTTCGAATAACCTGCCTTCACCGAAGCTGTGCTGAAAATAACCGGCCGAATCAGGCCGGTTATTTTTTTGATCATGTACAAGCCTCAGTCGTTTGTTGGGCCATGGGCAGACGTTGGTGAGACACGCCGTGAATACCTCCCTGTAGACTTGACGGCGGCATTCCTGCCGCCGACGGTCTCACCCGCTCCCCCCATAGCTTATAAAAACTCATAGCTGAGCTTTGGACACAATCAACTGCTTTTTTGGCATTTCTAAATACGGTGTTTGCGCGAAGATGCCAATCATGAATTGTTCGAGGTGCTTTTTGCTGCCGCTATCAGGGCCACCGCAGTGACAAAGAAGCCGATACCGGTGACGGTGGGCGGCAGAATGCCAGCTTTCAGTCCCAGCGCTACCATGACAATGCCGAGAACGACCAGCAGAATGCTGCACAGCAGTACGATGGTTGAATTGTTCATGATTCTTATTCTCCTTGTTTATTAATTCTACTTTGTCATATTTCCCCACCCCTCCGCCGACAGGATTCTGTGGCAGCCTGTCGTCGCCGGTGTCGCTCTTGAATAAGTCTGGCGAGTTGTTTGGGT
>JANEMG010000456.1 GCA_024511045.1 Gammaproteobacteria bacterium
GGCTTCATCGGCGCGTCGCTCGTTGGCCGAGCAATGTTCGCCAAGCAGCACCATGTCGGAGTCGCTGTAGCTAAAACTTTCCACAGGCTTGCCGCGCAGACAATGTCGGATCGCCCGGTGCACCAGTAAATCCGGGGAGCGGCGAATGGGTGACGTGAAATGGGCATAGGCATCCAGGGCCAGACCAAAATGCCCCTTCTTTTCCGGGCTGTACACGGCCTGGGACAGGGAGCGCAGCAGCACGGCCTGAATCAGGTGGCTGTCCGGCCGTCCCGCGACCGATTTCACCAGCCGCATATAGTCACGGGGTTCGGGCGTGGCGCCACCACCCAGCTGCAGGCCCAGTTCGCCGAGAAAGGTTCTCAGGTCCATGACCTTCTCCTTGCTGGGACCTTCATGGACGCGCAGCAGCGAGGGTATCTTCCGGCGCTTCAAAAAATGCGCCGCGGCGGTATTGGCGGCAATCATGAACTCCTCGATGAGGTGATGCGCATCATTGCGCACAACCGGTACGATCTGTTCGATCTTGCGCTGCTCGCCAAAGATGATGCGCGTCTCCTGGCTGTCGAAATCCATCGCTCCGCGGCGTTCCCGCGCTTCATGCATCACCTTGTATAGCGCATGCAGTTCCTGCAGATGTGGAAACAGTCTGGCGTACTTTTTTTGCAACTTCCTGTTGCCATCGAGCAGCATTTTGGCGACTTCGGTGTAGGTCAGGCGGGCATGGGAACGCATCACGCCTTCGAAGAACCGTGAGCGAAAGGGTTTGCCTTCGTGATTGATGAACAGCTCGCAGACCATGCACAGGCGGTCGACTTCGGGATTCAGGGAGCACAGGCCATTGGACAGGATTTCCGGCAGCATGGGGATCACCTGTTCGGGAAAATACACCGACGTGGCGCGATTATGCGCCTCACTGTCCAGCGCCGTATCCGGCATGACATAATGGGAAACATCGGCGATAGCCACCAGCAGCTTCCAGCCCTTGCTGGTCTTCTGGCAAAACACGGCATCATCGAAATCACGTGCATCTTCGCCATCGATGGTCACCAGCGGCAGGGAGCGCAGGTCCTTGCGCTGCTGCTTGGCCGCTTCCGGCACCTCTGGCAGCAATGTCCCGATCTCCTGCAGCACCTCCTCCGGCCATTGATGCGGCAGCTCATAGGAGCGGATCGCCACCTCGATTTCCATGCCGGGCGCCATATGTTCGCCCAGCAATTCGACGATCCTGCCGATGGGCTGGTTTCTCTGGGTCGGCTGCTCGATGATTTCGGCGACGACGATCTGACCATTTCCGGCGCCGCCAACCTTATCCTTGGGAATCAGGATGTCGTGTGCGATACGATTGTTTTCGGGCACGACAAAAGCCACGCCCTTCTCTTCATAGAAGCGGCCCACGACACGCTGCGTATTGCGCTCCAGGATCTCCACGACGGTGGCTTCGCGGCGTCCTCGCCGGTCGATGCCGTCGACACTGACTACGATGCGGTCGTTGTGCATCAGCGCCCGCATCTGCCTGGGCAGCAGAAACAGATCATCGGAACCGTCATCGGGTTTGACGAAACCAAAGCCGTCCGGATGGCCGATGACACGCCCGGCAATCAAATCCTGGCTGTTGATCAGGCAGTAGCACTGATTGCGGTTGAACAACAGTTGCCCATCCCGCTCCATCGCCCTGAGCCTGCGCCGCAAGGCCTCCAGAGAGTCTTCGTCTTCCAGTCCGAAAGCCTTGGCGATCTGCTTGCGCCGCAGCGGCCGACCGGTCTTTTCGATGAGCTCCAGAATCAATTCCCGGCTGGGTATGGGCTTGCCGTACTTTTCGGCTTCGCGCTGGGCGTGAGGGTCTTTGACCGCGCTGAAATCGGGATCGTTTTTTGCCATAAATAATAAAAATTCCGTTAACTTAAAAACTGAAGTTTCCCAGAAATTAATCAAGCCACCATGCGCAGCAGCACAGTGACCAGAGAATTTCCGGGGGGATTG
>JANEMG010000164.1 GCA_024511045.1 Gammaproteobacteria bacterium
TTTACGACATCCAAAAAACTACTGTTGATAATGATTTCAATACTGCGACCAAGCCTTCCAGACCCAGTTTGTAATAATCTGTCGTTGTGTGCTCGATAATTTTTTTGTCATGTACAGAGCGGCATATTATCAATTTCGTGGCAAAACGTGCACAAAGTGAACTGTGCATCGAACTCGATCTTCCGGCGCTCAGGGAGCTGGCCGTTATTTTTGCCGAAGTCGTGGATTGTAAGAGTCCCTTTACCCATCAGCACAGTCTGGGTGTGGCTAGGCTCAGCCGTTACCTGGCTGAGCAATTCGGGCTTGGCGAAGAAATCTGTGACAAAATCGAAATCGCAGGCCTCCTGCATGATCTGGGCAAGCTGCAGATCCCCGATGAAGTGCTCGACAAGGCGGGGGCTCTGGACCGGCATGAACGGAGCAGGATTAACCATCATTCCTATGAGACCTTCGAGATCCTGACCAGGATCATCGGCCTTGAAGATATATCCCGATGGGCGGCCTATCATCATGAATGTCTGGATGGCAGCGGCTATCCTTTTCGACTGCAAGGGGATCAACTGGAATTCGAGACGCGGCTGGTTGCCGTCGCCGATGTCTTTCAGGCGCTGGCCCAGCAGAGGCCCTATCGCGAGGGGCGGAACAGTGACCAGATTCGCGAGATACTGGTCAAGATGGTCAGGCGGCACAAACTCGACCCGGACATCGTTGCCTGGGTCTCCGTCCACATGGAGGACTGCTATGCCCAGGCGCTGCATTATCTGGATTGATTTGTTCCAAGCGTTAAAACCGATATTGACAGAATAGAATCATGCATCAGGCAGCGGGTATTCTGATTCTCGGTTTCGTCATGGTCTCGCTGTTCATCGGCTCCGCCGTGCGCAATCTGTTGAAAGGCAGCAGCGTGCCCTATACCGTGGCGCTGCTGGTTATCGGTTTGGGTCTGGGCCTGCTGCAGCGCAGCGATGTTTTGCCGCAACACCTGCCTGCCGTTTCGGCGGCTCTGGATTTGGTGAGCAGTATAGAGCCGCATCTGATTCTTTTCCTGTTCCTGCCGACGCTGATTTTTGAATCGGTTTTCGCAATGGAAGTGCATCTGTTCCGGCGCATTTTCAGTCAAATCACCATCCTCGCGGTACCCGGCATGCTGTTGGCGGCGACAGCCACAGCCACAGCCGTGTTGGCCCGGTATCTGTTTCCCTGGGACTGGAGCTGGCCGCTGTGCTTCATGTTTGGCGCAATGGTCAGCGCCACCGATCCAGTGGCGGTGGTCGCATTGCTCAAGGAGGTCAGTTCGCGGAAACGTCTGGAAACCTTGCTGGAGGGCGAGTCGCTGCTGAACGATGGCACGGCCATTGTGTTGTTCACCCTGTTCTATGGTCTGCTGGTGACCGAAGGGTCGCCCGATGTCAGTGTCCTGGTGGTGTCAGGCAGTTTTTTCTGGGTGATCCTGCTGGGCATGTGCATCGGCATCCTGGTTGGCGGCCTGGCAATACTCTGGATAGGCCGGGTCTTCAACGATCCGATCATCGAAATCAGCTTATCCATCGCGTCGGCCTATCTGGTCTTCTCGCTGGCGGAGAATGTTCTGCATGTTTCCGGGGTGGTTGCGCTGGTCACGCTGGCGCTGCTTTTTGCCGGCGTCGGCCGGACCAGAATTTCCCCGGAAGTATCCGGCTTTCTGAGTCATTTCTGGGAAATGATGGCGCATATCGCCAACACCATTATTTTTTTACTGGTCGGCATCATTATCGCCAGTCGGGTACCGTTGCATGATCTGGAACTTTGGTCGACTTTGTTCATGCTGTACATCGGCGTGCAGCTGATTCGCGCCCTGGCCATCTGGCTGTGTTTGCCGGTGTTGAAGCGAGTCGGCATCGGCATCACCCGGGAAAAGGCCATCGTCCTGACCTGGGGCGGCCTGCGTGGCGCCGTTTCCCTGGCGCTGGCATTGATCGTCGCCCAGGATGTGACTCTGCCATCCTTGCTGGGCGATCAGGTGCTGTTCCTCTGCGCAGGTCTCGTGGTATTGACCATCCTGATCAATGGCACAACCATGGGGGCTGTGTTGGCCTGGCTGAAACTGGACCGATTGCCGCCGGGCAAAAGGGCTACTGCAGAGCGGGTGCGCCGGCGGGTGCTCGAGGAACAGAACAAATTGCTGCAAGAGTTGCATGGCAACGAATTTCTGCAGGGTGCCGACTGACGGCGGGTACAGGAGCAGGTGCACCTGCAGGAACCTGGTTCAGACGCTATCGGTCAGGCAGACAGCGAAGCCAGCGAGCAAAGCCAGGCGATTGATTTCCGGAGGCGCCTGCTGGAAGCGGAGCGGCGCAACTACTGGCAACAGTTCGAGGAAGGTATCCTGGGCCGCAGCGCCACCAACCATTTGCTGGAGGCCGTCGAGCATGCCCTGGATGGTGAGCCGCAGATTCATCCCCGCGCCGATCTGCAGCGGCTCTGGCGTATGCCGGGCATCATCAAATTTCTGCGCCGCTTGCCGTTTTTCAACCGGCTGCTGATGTCCCTGGCCTTTGCGCGGCTGGTATTGGGCTACGACACGGCCAGAGGCTTCATCAAGGCTCAGGATGAGGTCGAGCGGTATATCGATGACCTGGCGCCAACACGGGAAGAGGCCGAAGCTGTCCGTCGGGAGGTTTTGCTCAACAAGCGGGAAGCCTATGAAGATGTGGAACAGATCCGTCTGACCTTCCCGGAGATCATTTGTGCACTGGAAACCACTGCCGCCAGCAGGATTCTGCTGAATCACGAAAGAAAGGTCATTCAGGATCTGCTCAATTCCGCAGTGCTGGAAAAGTCCGAGGCGGAGCGCATGCTGGCCGATGTGGAATCACGCATGGCGCAGCTGCAGAAGCTTCCCGTACAGATGCCGCGGCCGGATCCCGGGCAATTGATTTCCAGGAGCAAGCTGTTTCAGGGGCTGGCGAGAAGCACCATGGATGCCCTGCAGGAGGAGGCAAGCCAGGAGTTGTATGGTGCCGGGGATACCATCATCCAGCAGGGTGATGCAAGTACGGCACTGGGAATAGTCGTTCGCGGCGCCGTGGAAGTTTTGTCGGAACGCAATGGCGGGGAGCGGGTCGTCAACGTCCTGGGGCCGCCGGCGGTCATCGCCCTGCAGGCGCTGCAGACTGGTATCAGCAGCGTGACCTGCCGGGCAATCACACCGGCGGCGATCATCTGGCTGGAATACAGCAGGCTGAAGACCATCATGGCCAGGGATGCCATGCTGGCCGAGCGGCTCGAACAACTGCTGAAAGGTTATGTAAAGCCTGGTGGTACGGCGGGATGTTGATTCTGCGTTGTCAGGTTATACAATGACGGCCACTGATCCGGCACAGGGAAGTGCCGGCATCAGCAATGGCCTCAAGCCATTGCTTATGGAGAAAACAGCCAATCGCATTTGCTGTTTTATTTCTATAGACACTCCATGGATGGGTGTTTATAGATGCAAACTACTTGAGGTGCCGCACCCATGCAACATACGAATACCCGTCTGACCCTGCAACCGGGCAGCGAATGCATCATCCGCTCCCTTGGGGAGGATAAGAAAATAGCCCGGCAACTGGCCCGGATGGGGGTGCTGCCAGGCTCCAGGTTGCGGGTGATTCGGCTGGCGCCCCTTGGTGGAACCGTGGAAGTCTGCATCGATGGCGGGCAGTACTTTGCCTTGCGCGATGAGGAGATCGAGGCCCTGGACTGTGAAATGCTGGCGATGCCGCTTTCCGCAAGCTCAGTGGTGAGCGGCAGGAAGTATCGCATTCGGGCCCTCTCCGGCGGGATAATCTTTCAAAAAAAAATGCAGCAGTTGGGGGTCTGGCCGGGCGCTGCCATTCGAATCCACGATCATCCGCAGTACGGTTATCAGATTGAATTGCTGCCGGAAGGAAAGACCGTGGAGTTGGGCAGGGGAGAGGCGGAAAAAATACTCGTCGAGGCGCCGGGTGAGGGAAAAGAGTAGAAAGGTCGTCATTGCCCTGAGTTCCATTCCGAACACGGGCAAGACGACGCTGTTCAATCTGCTGACCGGATCGTGCCAGACGACCGGCAACTGGCCTGGCGTCTCGATAGAGAAAAAAATAGGCCGCATGACCCTTGGTGAATACGACGTCCAGTTGATCGATCTGCCAGGCGCCTATTCCCTGTCGCCGGTCAGCGAAGAGGAGCGGGTGGTCAGGAGCTTCTTCCTCAGGACGCCGCCCGATATCGTGCTCAACCTTCTGGATGGTCGCAATCTTTATCATGGGCTGGGGCTGACCCTGCAAATGGCCATGAGCGGACTGCCCATGGTGGTGGCCGTCAACATGATGGATGAAGTCAGGCGGCAGGGGATCGATCTGGATATCGATGTCCTGGCCGAGCATCTGGGGGTGCCGGTGGTGCCCATCTCGGCCCGCACGGTTGAAGGGCTGCCGGAACTCCAGAACGCTCTGTACCAGGTGATCAGGCATCCTGTGCGTCCCGGGACACCTCACATTTCCTTTCCCCCGGTACTGGAAGAGGCAATAAAGAACATTGCCCGGAAGATCGAGCGCAGCAACAAGGGCCAGAGGCTGGACCAGAATTTTCTGGCCTTGCAGCTGCTGGAGGATGCAAGGCCCGATGACGCTGGCCAGGACGATGCTGTAGGGAAGGCGCTGCAAAGCTGGCGGCGGCGGGTGGAATAAGTCACTGGTGTGGAGATGCCCGTAACCTGTGCGAGATGTCGTTTCAATGCTGCCCGCGGCCTGCTGCTGGAGGCCACCCACCAGCAGCCGATACCGCCCGATAAGATTAGCGAGAAGATCGATCAAATCGTGCTGCATCGCTGGATAGGACTGCCTTTGTTTCTGCTGCTCATGCTGGCCCTGTTCCAGGGCATCTATGGTCTGGGCGCACCATTGCAGGAAATTCTCGCCCGGGGGTTCGATGCCGGAGAGACCTGGCTGCGTGCCCAGCATGGAGTGGCCGAATTGCCGGTATGGCTGCAAAGCTTTCTTTTCGACGGTCTTTGGCAGGGTGTGGGCGTGGTGGCCTCTTTCTTCCCCATCATCGCACTTTTCTTCACCTTCATGTCCATGATTGAAGACAGTGGCTACATGGCGCGAGCGGCATTTCTGATGGATCGTCTCATGCATCAATTGGGGCTCGATGGCAAGGCATTCATCAGCCTGTTGCTTGGCTATGGCTGCAATGTTCCTGCGGTGATGGGGACGCGCATTCTTGCAAATCGCTACAACCGGGTCGTCACGATGCTGCTGATACCCTTCACCCTGTGCAGCGCGCGGCTGCAGGTGTTTGTATTTCTGAGCGCCATACTGTTTTCCCCGGCTGTCGCCCCCTGGATTCTGTTTTCCTTCTATCTGGGTAGTTTCATTGCCGTCATCGGTATCGGGCTTGTGCTGAAACTATTGAATATTTCAGGACAATCCGAGCCCTTCATCATGGAAATTCCGCCCTATCGGTTGCCAACACTGAAAAGCATCCTGCTGCGGGCCTGGCAGGAGTTGAAAGATTTCCTGTACCGGGCGGCGACGCTCATCGTCACAGGGGTAGTGCTGGTCTGGCTGCTGACGCATTTCCCAGCGGATGTGCCGCCCGCCGCGAGCGCCGCAACCTGGGCGGGGCAGTTGGGGCAATTCCTGGCACCGCTGTTCCTTCCTCTGGGTATCAACTGGCAGGAGACTGTAGCCCTGCTGTTCGGGGTTATCGCCAAGGAAATCGTCATTGGCGGGCTGGCAGTGATCTATGACGGAACCAGTCTTTCCTCCCAGGTCGCCGCACACATGACGCCCTTGCAGGGGCTCAGCTTTATGCTCTTTGTCCTGCTCTACACACCCTGTATCGCAACGGTGGCAGTAATCCGCTGATATGAACCCGATGCCTTCCCAGCTTTCTTGCATCCCGAATAATCCGTTCTTCGCCGGGATTGAGCGTATAAAACAACTGGTCAACACGAATCCGCTCACCCTGTGCATT
>JANEMG010000165.1 GCA_024511045.1 Gammaproteobacteria bacterium
GTATAAGAGACAGTTCTTACATTCCATCATTCCGGAACCGGTTCTTTCACGCAGTTCCTTCACCATTGCAGCAGTAATACTCATTATTTCTCGTACCTTAAAAAACTTTTTCAACTAAGAAAACGCCCCAGGAAGGGGCGTTGAAATATACTTCGCCACTGCTCATGGTCGCTATGGAATGGACCATGAACAACCGCGTCTAAACGACTCTTGAGTCTGTGACTGATTCTGCGCCCAATACCTTAAAATCAGGCGCTGAAGCCTATCATGTCATGGATAATTAATTAGTATCTATAAACACCCATCCATGGGATGTTTATAGAAGGAAAACAGCAAATGCGATTTGCTGTTTTCTTCACAATCAATGGCTTGTGGCCATTGATTGTGCCGGCACATCCCTGTGCCGGATCAGTTCCCGTCATTTACAGACGGGAACTGATTCGCCATGAACGGTGTTCCCATGTCAACGCGCACCTCTCGAAGAATGTCGCCAGAATGCTGCGGCATCATTCGTCTGCAGCAGCGTCACTGTCAGCAGCAGTAACAGCAGCGGTACTCTCGTTTTCCACTGTTGTTGTGGGCTCTTCGACGAAATCGTCGGATTTGGCGGACATCTGAAGCCCTGCAGCTTTGGCTTCCAGAATTGCCGCAGCAGCACTCTGGCAATACAGTTTTATGGAGCGGATGGAGTCATCATTGCCAGGTATGACATAATCGATCTGTTCGGGGGAATTGTTGGTATCGACAATGCCCACTACAGGAATACCCAGTTTTTTCGCTTCCAGCACGGCATTTTTTTCGTAGCCGACATCCAGTACGAACAACACATCCGGAATGCCTTTCATATCCTTGATGCCCCCCAGGCTGCGCTCCAGTTTTGTCAGTTCACGCTCCATACCCAAAGCCTCTTTTTTACTGAAACGCTGATGCAGACTGCCATCCGCCTGCATGACTTCGAGCTCCTTCAAGCGATTGATACGCAACTTGATGGTTTTGAAGTTGGTCAGCATGCCGCCCAGCCAACGATGATTGACATAGGGCATGCCGCAGCGTTGCGCCTCTTCGGCAACTGCCTTGCGTGCCGATTTCTTCGTTCCCACGAAAAGAACCGTCCCTTTGTTGGCAGCCATTTGTCCCAGGTAATTCATTGCCTCGTTGAACAGAGGCAGCGTCTTTTCCAGATTGACGATATGAATTTTACTGCGCGCACCATAGATATAGGGCGCCATCTTGGGATTCCAGTAACGGGTCTGGTGTCCAAAATGCACACCGACCTCGAGCATTTGACGCATGGAAACTGCGGTCATTGTTTTTTCTCCTGCTAATATTCATCAGAACGGCATTCTTCAGCTGTTCTGATTGTGGGTTACGCCTCCACCCATCCCGTCCGGCAACCGCACTTCAATGAAATACAGCACCCTACCAAACGTGTCGACAAGTGTGAGTATTAAAGTCCCGTTTCCGGGCATAAAAAATGAACTTCCCTTTATACCATAATTATTTTTTCGCAACAATTTAAATCTCTGATAAACTGCGCATCTGAAGAGCATGAAACCAGCGCCTGAAACACCTGCCCCAACTGACGAACATCCTGCCTGCTGCGGGAATTATTTTGCCTTCGCATGACTCTATCCAGACATTTCCCATAAACAGAAAATAATTAATGAGTATCTCCATCAAAACACCAGCGGAAATCGATAAAATGCGCATCGCCGGCAAATTGGCGGCCGAGGTACTGGAAATGATCGAAGCACACGTCGTTCCCGGCATCAGCACAGACGAACTGGACCAGATCTGCCACGATTATATCGTCAATGAACAACAGGCGATACCGGCACCGTTGAATTATCGCGGCTTTCCGAAATCCATCTGTACATCGATAAACCAGCAGGTCTGCCATGGCATACCCAGTGCAAAAAAACTGAAAAAAGGCGATATCGTCAATATCGACATTACCGTGATAAAAGACGATTATCATGGCGACACCAGCAAGATGTTTCTGGTCGGCGAATGCTCACTGCATGCCCGGCGCCTGGTCAAGATCACCCGGGAAGCATTGTTTCTGGGAATAGAACAGGTAAAACCCGGCGCCACGCTGGGCGATATCGGCCGCGCCATCCAGAAGCATGCTGAATCCAACCGCTATTCCGTGGTTCGTGAATTCTGCGGGCATGGCATCGGCAGGGAATTCCATGAAGAGCCGCAGGTCCTGCACTATGGCAAACCAGGACAGGGTACTGTTTTGAAGGCCGGCATGATTTTCACCATCGAACCCATGCTCAACATCGGCAAGCGACACGTCAAGGTCCTGGCGGATGGCTGGACCGCTGTCACCAAAGATCGCAGTCTCTCCGCACAGTGGGAACATACCATTCTGGTCACCGAAACCGGCCATGAAATTCTGACACTGCGTCAAGAGGAAATGTGACTGACAACAAACCACAACCAACCTATACAGATTTTTTGGCTGCAGGCGACAGTATCGATTTTTTCAAGCAGCAGCTGCGGCAGAAACATACTGAACTCGAAGCGCGATTCGACCCGCAGCAATCCGTTTTGCCGCTGCTGGAGTCAAAGTCGGATTTTATCGACCAGGTCCTGCTCTCCGCCTGGACACATTTTCTAGGCACCCAGTCCGCAAAACTCAGTCTCATCGCAGTCGGCGGTTATGCCCGGAAAGAACTCTTCCCCCATTCCGATATCGACATTCTGGTATTGATCAATGCCGGGAATCACGACGACTTTGCCGAGCCATTGTCCAATTTTTTCAGCTTTCTGTGGGACATCGGCCTGAAACCGGGACAAAGCGTACGCACCATCGACGAATGCATTTCAGCGGCGGAGCAAGACCAGGTCATCATGACCAGCCTGCTGGAACAGCGCCTGATTGGCGGCAATGCAGCCCTTTTCCAGGCGCTCGAGGAACGTATTGCGGCAAAGGAAATCTGGCCGCCAGACCAGTTTTTCCTGGCAAAAATGGATGAACAGCAGCGTCGCTACACAAAATTTCATGATACGGCCTATAACCTGGAACCCAACATCAAGGAAGGTCCCGGCGGCCTGCGGGACATTCAGACCATTACCTGGGTTTTCAAGCGCCAATACCATTCGGCGTCGCTGCAGGAACTGGTCAAACATGATTTTCTGCCGGAATCCGAATATCAGGAACTCATTGCCGCCCAGCACATCCTGTGGCGTATACGCTATGCCCTGCATCTGCTGACTGGCCGCGGCGAAAACCGCCTGCTGTTCGACTATCAGCGCGAACTTGCCGCCCGCTTCGGCTTCGTCGACGATGCCCACAACCAGGATGTGGAACAGTTTATGCAGCATTACTACAGGACCGTGGTCGGCATCGAACGACTCAATGAAATGCTGCTGCAATTGTTCCGGGAGCGCTTCGTCAGCAAGCCTGAAGAATGCAAGACCATTGCCATCAACGCCAATTTCAATTCTGTGTGCGGCTATCTCGAGGCCGCCAACCAGGAAATCTTTGTGCGGCAGCCTCTGGCATTACTGGAAATCTTCCTGATCCTGCAACACCGGCCGTCACTGAAAGGCATCCGGGCGACGACCATCCGCCTGATCAGAAAAAATCTGCCGCTGATCGACATCGACGATGAATTCCGCAGCAACAAACAGGCATGCCGTCTGTTCGTGGAAATTTTCCGGCAATCCTACGGCCTCACGCACCAATTGCGGCGCATGAACCGCTACGGCGTACTCTCGGCCTATCTGCCCTGCTTCGCCAATATCGTCGCGCGCATGCAATACGATTTGTTCCATATCTACACCGTCGATGAACACACCCTGTTCGTGGTCCGGAATCTGCGCCGTTTTTCCCTGGAGAAACACAATCGGGAACTGCCCTTCTGCAACGACGTCTTCCTGCACATCAACAAACCGGAGGTGCTGTACCTGGCCGGCCTGTTTCATGACATCGCCAAAGGCAAAGGCGGCGATCATTCCGTTCTGGGCGAGGAGATCGCCAGAGAATTCTGCCAACGGCACGACTTGTCCCAGCACGATACGAAGCTGATCTGCTGGCTGGTCCGGCATCACCTGATCATGTCCATGACCGCGCAACGCAAGGACATCAGCGACCCGGACGTCATTCACGAATTTGCCTCCCTGGTAAAAAACCATGAGCGTTTGAATTATCTGTACCTGCTGACCGTGGCCGACATTCGCGCAACCAGTCCGAAGCTGTGGAATTCCTGGAAGGACTCCCTGCTGAAGGAGCTCTATGTCGCGACTCACAAAGCCATACGCCGCGGCCTGCAAACCCCTGTGACAATCCATGAAAGAATCGATGAAACCAGAACCGAGGCAAGAAACGAACTGCCGAAACTCGGCGTCAGCACCGCCACCATCGACAAAACCTGGAAATTCAGCAGCGACGAATATTTTCTGAAATACACCGCCGAAGAAATCGTCTGGCACACCATCGCCATCGCCGCCAATGCTGCCGACGACCTTCCGCTGGTGCTGCTGCGCCCCCAGACCCAGCGCGGCAGCGCAGAAGTGTTTGTCTACACCAAAAATGCCGACTACCTGTTCTCCATCTGCACCGCGACACTGGATCAGCTGGGATTGACCATTCTCGATGCCAGAATCATCACCACCAGAAACGATTTTGTTCTGAACAGTTTCCAGGTACTGGAACAATCCGGCGAAGCCATCAAGGACTTCTTCAGGGAACTGCGCATTTGCTCGACCCTGAGAAAGAACCTGCTCGAAGGCAAAGTAAAGAAACAAAGAAACATCAACCGCGTCTCCCGGCAGGCCAAACACTTCCCCATCGCCACACAAATTTATTATCATGACGATCCGATGCATGAACAGACCATTCTGGAACTGGTCACCACCGACCGGGCGGGACTGCTGTCGAAAATCGGCAAAGCTTTCCGCCAGCACCGGATCATTCTGCACAACGCAAAAATCACCACCATCGGCAGCCGCGTGGAAGACATGTTCTACATTACCGACACCCGTGCACAGCCAATCGACGACCAGCTTCGACAGGAAGAAATACGGAAAAGCATACTGACCATTCTGGACAAACCCAATGGTCCTTGAAAGGGAGCTGCAAGTGGATGACAAAAAACGAGGCTGACAGCGAGAGTGCCTTTGGGTGAAACGGTGTTCCCCGTGCTTGTACCAGCCAATATCGGCGCTATGCAATCAATGCCCTGTAATGCTGCCTTGTTGGCATGAAGCGTACGTTTTCAGGAACAAAGCATCGACAATTTCCGGCTGCCGGAGATCCAGCAAAAGCATCATGCAACGCTATTCAAGTGCCGGCGCTATCCGGACAAGTCTCGTTGGAAGAAGTGGCTGACTCGATGAACTGCAGCAGTTTGTTGTAACCCTCCTGGTCAAAATCCATATAACGCATGCCGATCTGGCAGACATCCCTGGCAATTCGCCGGGAAAAGGTAATATGACAGCGTGCGCTCAACCGGCCATTGTTCGGCAGGTCCAGCCAGACATACAGTTCGACAGGCCGGCCATGGCGAATAAAATTGCCGCCAGGCGTAAATATACTTTCCGCACTTGAAAATTTAGCAGCCAGAAACAGCCGGCTAATAGAAACATATCACATATTAACAAATGCTTACGGCATTTTCTGGTGCTACTGTTTTGCTAAATTATGATTTGCCAACGGTATATATTGCGCGCAGCCGTATCACACTGAATGCAGAGACCATCGCTGGAGGCATTCAACGCGACAGTTTCATAGCGAAAAC
Organism: Gammaproteobacteria bacterium; assembly: GCA_024511045.1. GTDB lineage: Bacteria > Pseudomonadota > Gammaproteobacteria > Methylococcales > Methylomonadaceae > JANEMG01. The sequence continues at coordinate 5,751 of JANEMG010000165.1, forward strand.
CATCCTCATCGGCAACCACTGCCGGCAGCGACGCCGACACCCTGGGATAGAGTCTTTTTTCTGACATGACATTATCTCCCCCGTTAAAGCCAATATTTAACTAAAGTTTCGGAGTTCATTTTACCCACTATTTTCTGCTGCATCCGTTGCCCTACAAAGCCTCAAGACGCAGCGTTTTAGGATCAAGTTGAAGGACTTGCACAAACAGGCATTGAATG
>JANEMG010000166.1 GCA_024511045.1 Gammaproteobacteria bacterium
GTTGGGCGCCATATCGGACAGGACGATATCGATACCGATGCCGTCCAGCAGTCGATACAACTGCTCCAGAACCTCGTCATCACGAAAATCACCGACGATGCCGTCGACACCCGGGATCGCTTCCATGGGCAGCATGTCCAGCGCGATGACTTTGGCCTTTTTACCCACCATCTGGCGGGCATAGACAGACCAACCGCCGGGCGCCGCTCCCAGGTCCAGAACATTCATGCCGGGTTTGAGCAGACGGTCCCTTTCCTGGATCTCCATCAACTTGAACACGGCGCGGGAACGCAACCCCTGCGACTTGGCCCGTTTGACATATTCATCCTGAAAATGTTCCTGCAGCCAGCGATGACTGCTTTTACTTCTGCTCATTGCATCGGTTTGGCATTTTTCGTGTATAGTTGCATAATTTTTTCAGGAGGAAACGTGACACCCGCCGACAAGAAACAACTCAAAGCCAGGGCCCATAACCTGAAACCGGTGGTCAGCGTCGGCCAGTCCGGCCTGTCGGAAACAGTACTCGCCGAGATTGAACTGGCTCTCGACCATCATGAACTCATAAAGATAAAGATCCGCAGCAGTGACCGGGAAACACGCAAACAGACCGGTCAGGCCATTTGCGCTGCCACGGGCGCAGAACTTTTGCAGCGCATCGGCCAGATCATCGTCATCTATCGGAAAAATCCCGACCGTTGACTATATATTGCTTACCCGACAAAAGTGGCTGGCAGGCACTTTTATCGTTCAAATATACTGAATCTCGATGATTTCGTATTCCCTGCTGCCGCCCGGCGCATTGACCACGACGACATCCCCCTCTTCCTTGCCGATCAGCGCCCGCGCTATGGGCGAACCGATGGAAATGCGCCCTTCCTTGATGTCGGCTTCGTCTTCACCGACGATCTGGTAGGTGACGGTCTCTCCCGTTTCGATGTCCTCGATTGCCACGGTCGCACCAAACACCACTTTGCCTTTGGCGTCTATCCTGGTGACATCGATGATCTGGGCATTGGCCAGCTTGCCTTCGATTTCCGCAATCCGCCCTTCGGCAAAGCTCTGCTGCTCACGCGCCGCATGATATTCGGCATTTTCCTTCAGGTCGCCGTGCTCCCGGGCCACGGCAATGGCCTCGATGATTCTGGGGCGAACGACGGTTTTCAATTCGTTCAGCTCTTCCTGCAGCTTTTTCGCTCCCTGTACAGTGAGAGGGGTTTTGTTCATGGTTGCAAACTCCAGTTCTTGCTCAATGATGGATCAAACAGCGATGCGGCCGGCTTCAGCCAACCCTGCTTTCCTGAATACCAAATAAACCTGGTCATGCTGGACAATGCAAACATCGCATGAAAAAGAAAAAAGGGCGGCTTGACCCCTGGGGAATCTATCGGTTCCGCATCAACTCAGCCGTCTGTGCAGATCCTGCAGACTATTGACGTCGCCGACATCCAGAACACCCAGAGCCTGGCAGGCGGCCATCGCACCGGCCATGGTCGTATAGTAGGCAACCTGGTGCTGCAACGCCTCACGGCGCATGGTGAAGGAGTCCGAAATCGCCTTCTTGTCCTCGGTGGTGTTGATGATCAACTGAAACTGGTCGTTCTTGATCATATCCACGGTGTTCGGCCGACCTTCGTTGACCTTGAACACCTGGCTGCAGGCGATCCCGGCATCTTCCAGAACTTTCGCGGTGCCTTTGGTGGCGACGATTTCATAGCCCTTGCCGGTCAGAATCCGGGCGATGGGCAACAATTTGGGTTTGTCTTCATCGCGGATACTGATCAACACCTTGCCGGAGTCGCTCAAATCGATGCCCGCGGCGCGCTGCGCCTTGGAAAAGGCCTCGGCGAACGTCCTGCCGACACCCATCACTTCACCGGTGGACTTCATCTCCGGACCCAGCAGGGAATCGACGCCCGGGAACTTGATGAACGGGAAGACCGCTTCCTTGACGGAAAAATACTCCGGAATGCGTTCCCGGGTCACACCCTGTTCGGCGAGACTGGTGCCGGCCATGCAGCGCGCCGCGATTTTCGCCAGCGGCAGACCGGTCGCCTTGGAAACGAACGGCGCGGTCCGGGACGCCCTGGGATTGACCTCCAGGACATAGATATCCTCGTTCTGTATCGCGAACTGGGTGTTCATCAAGCCTTTCACGCCCAGGGCCTCGGCCATAAGGGCAACCTGGTCACGCAGCTGATCCTGTATCGCCTGGGGCAGATCATAGGGCGGAATGGAACAGGCCGAATCGCCGGAATGCACACCCGCCTGCTCGATGTGCTGCATCAGGCCGCCGATGAGCAGGTTTTCGCCATCGTAGATGGCATCCACATCCATTTCCACGGCATCGTTAAGAAAGCGGTCCAGCAGCACCGGAGAATCGTTGGAAACGCTGACCGCCTCTTTCATGTAGCGGCGCAGGCCTTCCTCGTTGAAGACGATTTCCATCGCCCTGCCGCCCAGCACATAGGAGGGTCTGACCACCAGCGGGTAGCCCAGTTCACTGGCGGAAAGCACCGCCTCTTCGGTGGAACGCGCCGTGGCATTGGGCGGCTGGCGCAGACCCAGGCGCTGCAGCAGCTTCTGGAAACGTTCCCGGTCTTCCGCCAGATCGATGGAATCCGGGGTCGTGCCGATGATGGGGGCTCCGGCCTCATCCAGGGGCCGAGCCAGCTTCAACGGCGTCTGGCCGCCGTACTGGACGATGACCCCGTGGGGCCTCTCCAGAGCGATGATCTCCAACACGTCTTCCAGGGTCAAAGGTTCGAAATACAGCCGGTCCGAGGTGTCGAAATCCGTGGAAACCGTCTCCGGGTTGCAGTTGATCATGATGGTCTCATAACCATCTTCTCGCAGGGCCAGCGCCGCATGTACGCAGCAGTAGTCGAACTCGATGCCCTGGCCGATGCGGTTCGGTCCGCCGCCGAGAATGATGATTTTCTTGTTATCGCTGGGACGCGCTTCGCATTCCTGTTCATAGGTGGAATACAGGTAGGCGGTTTCCGAAGAGAATTCCGCAGCGCAGGAATCGATGCGCTTGTACACGGGGCGGATCCCATGACCCTGCCGGGCATGGCGCACCTCGGCCTCGGTGGTATCCAGGATGTTCGCCAGCCTGGCATCGGAAAAACCCTTGCGTTTCAGGCCGAACAGTTCATCCCGGCTCAGTTTCGCCAGTATCTTGTCGCCCAGGGCCCGTTCGGTAAGTACCAGATCCTCGATCTGCGCCAGAAACCAGGGGTCGATCCTGCTGGCATCATGGATATCCTGCAGGCTCATGCCGCTGCGAAAGGCATCCGCGACATACCAGAGACGCTCCGGACCGGGATGACGCAGTTCGCGCAGGATCTGCTGCCCGGCGTCTTCCTTGTCCAGGTCGATGACTTCATCCAGGCCATCGACACCGACCTCCAGGCCGCGCAGCGCTTTCTGCAGGGACTCCTGAAAACTCCGGCCGATGGCCATGACCTCACCAACCGATTTCATCTGCGTGGTCAGGCGGTCATCCGCCTGGGGAAACTTTTCGAAGGTGAAGCGCGGCACCTTGGTGACCACGTAGTCGATGGTCGGTTCGAAGGATGCCGGCGTGGCGCCGCCGGTGATCTCGTTTTGCAGTTCATCCAGCGTGTAGCCCACGGCCAGCTTGGCGGCCACCTTGGCAATGGGGAAGCCGGTGGCCTTGGAAGCCAATGCCGAGGAACGGGAAACCCTGGGGTTCATCTCGATCACCACCAGCCGGCCATCGTCGGGATTGATCGCCACCTGGACATTGGAACCGCCGGTATCGACGCCGATTTCCCGGAGTACCGCCAGGGAAACGTTGCGCAGAATCTGGTATTCCTTGTCGGTCAGGGTCTGGGCCGGCGCGACGGTGATGGAATCACCGGTATGCACGCCCATGGGATCGAAATTTTCGATGCAGCAGACGATGATGCAGTTGTCCTTGGTGTCCCGTACCACCTCCATTTCGAATTCCTTCCAGCCCAGCACCGATTCCTCGATCAGCAGCTCGTTGGTGGGGGAAAGGTCCAGCCCGCGCTGACAGATTTCCACGAATTCCTCGCGGTTGTAGGCGATGCCGCCGCCGCTGCCGCCCATGGTGAAAGACGGCCGGATGATGACCGGAAAACCGACCTTTTCCTGGGCCGCATGGGCCTCCTCCAGGGAATGGGCGACCTCGGACTGGGGAACATCGAGACCGATCTTCAGCATCGCCTGACGAAACAGGTCCCGGTCCTCGGCCTTGTCGATGGCCTCCCTGCTTGCTCCGATCATGGTCACCTGAAATTTCTCCAGAATGCCATGACGGTTCAGGTCGAGGGCGCAATTCAGCGCCGTCTGCCCGCCCATGGTCGGCAGCAGCGCATCGGGTCTTTCCTTTTCAACGATTTTGGCGACGATCTGCCAGTCGATCGGTTCGATATAGATGGCATCGGCCGAATCCGGGTCGGTCATGATAGTGGCCGGGTTGGAATTGACCAGTATGACCCGGTAGCCTTCCTCGCGCAGCGCCTTGCAGGCCTGCGTGCCCGAATAGTCGAATTCACAGGCCTGGCCAATGACGATCGGGCCGGCGCCCAGCAGGAGAATGGATTTGATGTCGGTTCTTTTTGGCATTTTTCAGTATTGGTCGGCGGAAATTAACGGGCTTGCTGCATTTGTTCCACGAAGCGGTCGAACAGACACTGTACATCATGGGGTCCCGGGCTGGCCTCGGGATGCCCCTGAAAACCCATTGCCGGACGATCGGTGCGTTCGATGCCCTGCAGGCTGCCGTCGAACAGGGAAACATAGGTTGCCCGCAGATTTTCCGGCAAGGACCCGGCATCCACCGCGAAGCCATGGTTCTGACTGCTGATCATCACCCGGCCGGTGGCCTGCTCCTGCACCGGGTGATTGGCGCCATGGTGGCCGAATTTCATCTTGATGGTTCTGGCACCGCTGGCCAGGGCCAGCAACTGATGGCCCAGGCAAATGCCGAACACCGGAATATTTTTCTCCAGGATGGTCTGGATCGCCTCGATGGCATAGCTGCAGGGTTCGGGGTCTCCCGGTCCATTGGACAGAAACAGGCCGTCGGGATTCAGGTCCAGCACCTCGCTGGCCGGCATCGTCGCCGGCACCACCGTGATCCGGCAGCCACGGTTGGCCAACAGCCTGAGAATATTGCGCTTCACGCCGAAATCATAGGCGACGACATGGTACTGCAGGTCTTCTGCAGGCGCATGCCCCCCAGCCAGTTGCCAGACGTCTTCCGTCCACTGATAGCGCTCGGCAGTGGTCACCGCTATTGCCAGGTCCATGCCCTGCAGGCCGGGAAATTCCTCGATGGCCGCCCTGCCGGCTTCGACATCCACGGCATCGCCGGCCATGATGCAGCCGCGCTGAGCACCTTTTTCGCGCAGAATCCTGGTCAGGCTGCGGGTATCGATATCGGCAATGGCCACCACCCGGTTGTCCTGCAGGTATTCCGGCAATGTCCATTCGCTGCGCCAACTGCTGGACAGCAGCGGCAGATCCCTGATCACCAAGCCGCTGGCATGGCCGCTGCCGGATTCGTCGTCCTCGGCATTGGTGCCGACATTACCTATGTGCGGGTAGGTCAGGGTCACGATCTGTCGGGCATAGGATGGATCGCTGAGTATCTCCTGATAGCCGGTCATGGCAGTATTGAAAACCACCTCGCCAACGGCACTGCCATCGGCGCCAATCGAGGAACCATGAAAGACCGTTCCATCCTCCAACAGCAACAACGCGGGTTTTTTCAAGATCAGCCACCTCTCAAATAGACAAAACGGGAGGAGCCGCCCAAGCCCATCCCGTCTAAGCAGGGCAATTACAGCGCTTGCCCGTGAAGAAACATAAATATATCAATTCTACGAAAAAATGGCTATCAGGTCATTAACAATTTTTGGCTCTTCAGTGATATCTG
>JANEMG010000457.1 GCA_024511045.1 Gammaproteobacteria bacterium
GTGCTGCGTAGCCAGCGCCGAGTTTACGAAGGTGTGGCGAAGCGGCACGGACGCAGGACGGTCGGGGCAATAATAGTTGTCGCGTTGGCGAGTCGATTTTGGAGACTTGGATGTCCCAAAATCTATCACGAGGTAGCGACACGCTTGATTGAGTTGCAAAGCCAATATTTATCCGGCCAGGACAAGATGTCCAAGCCAGAATTGACGGACAGGATGAACGGGGTTTTTCAGGATGGACAGGATTTCTAAACAGGGATGGCTTGCAGGTACTGCCTTTGGCATTTTTTGATGCGGTACAGGACTACAACCAATTGAACAATCCAGTAAATCCTGCGCCATCCTGTCCAAAGAAGACAGTATTTTTCACTTGCCATAACAATATACCCGCTCGACAATGACCATACGTTTGATTTTGTTTGGCACGCAAGGCTGTCACCTGTGCGAGGAGGCAGAAGCTGTTCTGGCGCAGTGCCAGGATGATTCAGAAACTGGAGCATGGCAGGTCGATGCTGTCGATATCGCCGACGAAGAACAGTGGCAGGACCGCTACGCGGTACGGATACCGGTTCTTTATCATGAAGATTCCGGCAGGGAGCTGGACTGGCCCTTTTCCGGGCAGGATGTTCGGGAATTTATCGCAGGGATCGCGCGATGCAGAATCGAGAAGGACACTATGGGTAACGTGCTGGTGCCGGCCGATGCCCTGTATGGTGCGCAGACGCAGCGGGCCATCGATAATTTCTCTTTCAGCAGTCTGAGAATGCCGGAGGTATTCATTGAGACTGTGGCGCTGATCAAGAGAGTCGCAGCCGAGGTGAATATGCGGCTGGGCCTGCTCGACGAAAAGCGTGGCTTGGCAATCGTACAAGCAGCCGGGAAAATTGAGGCTGGTCAATTTGCCGACCAGTTCCCCGTGGATGTTTTCCAGACCGGCTCCGGCACCAGCAGCAACATGAACGTCAACGAGGTGCTGGCCAATCTGGCCACTTCGATGGCTGGAATGCCTGTCGATGCCAATGACCACGTCAACATGGGGCAAAGCAGCAACGATGTGATCCCCACGGCGATTCACGTCAGCGTGCTGCTGCAGTTGCATCGGCACCTGCTGCCGGCTCTGGAACACCTGGCCGAAACCATCGAGGACAAGGCCGAAAAGCTGGATGGCGTGGTTAAAACTGGCCGCACCCATCTGATGGATGCCATGCCGGTACGCATGAGCCAGGAGTTGGGTGGCTGGGCTGTTCAGGTCCGCAGCGGTATGGATCGGCTGCATGCGACGCTGCCCCGGTTGCGGATGCTGGCACAGGGAGGCACGGCTGTAGGAACAGGCATCAATGCCCATCCGGAATTCGCGGGACGGTTTGCGGCGGAGATCAGTGCGGAATGCGGTATCGATTTCCTACCCAGCCCGTCATTTTTTACCAGTCTCAGCTGTCAGGATGCCGTGGTGGAATTGTCGGGGCAGTTGAAGACCATTGCCGTCAGCCTGATGAAAATAGCCAACGACCTGCGCTGGATGAACAGCGGTCCATTGGCCGGCCTGGGCGAGATTGCCCTGCCAGCGCTGCAGCCGGGCAGCAGCATCATGCCCGGCAAGGTCAATCCGGTGGTTCCGGAAGCCGTGACCATGGTTGCGGCGCAGGTGATCGGCAACGATGCGACGATCACCGTGGCGGGGCAATCGGGGGCGTTTCAGCTCAACGTGATGCTGCCGGTGATTGCCTATAACATTCTCCAGAGCACCGAGCTCATCGCCAATGCCTGCAAGGGTATGGCGGACAAGGCGATCGCCGGTTTCACTGTCAATGAAGAAAAAGTCAACAGCGCCCTGTCCAGAAACCCGATTCTGGTCACCGCGCTGAATCCAATCATCGGCTATGCCAAGGCGGCGGAAATTGCCAAGGCAGCATACCGGCAAGGCAGGCCGGTCATCGACGTTGCCATGGAAATGACTGATCTCAGTCG
>JANEMG010000167.1 GCA_024511045.1 Gammaproteobacteria bacterium
CCGCTGGCTGTGCTGGTCAATTCCTCATTGTCGAGGCGCAAGGTCACGGTGGCATTGGGGATTTCTCCGGTTTCCGCACAGACTTTCAGCGAAATCAACTTGACCCGTTCGTCCTCCGCATCGAAACCCGCTTCGGAAATCAGTGCCTGCAGATCCTCATCGTATATTTCATGTTTCTTGTCGGCCAGCTGCTTGAAGCGAAAAAAAGCATCGTTGAGGTCTTCTTCCGAGGCAAATTCCACGCCCAGTTCCTGCAGCCGGCTCTTGAAGGCATTTCGCCCGGAATGCTTGCCCATCACCATCCGGTTGGCCGACCAGCCGACGTCCTCGGCACGCATGATTTCATAGGTTTCCCGGCTTTTCAGGACGCCGTCCTGATGAATGCCAGATTCATGGGCGAAAGCATTGGCGCCGACGATGGCTTTGTTGGGCTGCACGGGAAAGCCGGTGATCGTCGAGACCAGCTTGGAACAGGCGACGATTTCCCGGGTATCCAGTTCGGTTTGACAGGAAAACACGTCTTTGCGGGTGCGCACCGCCATGACCACCTCTTCCAGCGCCGCGTTGCCGGCGCGTTCACCCAGGCCATTGATGGTGCATTCCACCTGCCTGGCGCCGTTCATGACCGCAGACAGTGAGTTGGCCACCGCCAGGCCCAGATCGTTATGGCAGTGTACGGAAAACACCGCCCTGTCGGAGTTGGGAATGCGCTGCAGCAGATTGCCGATCATCGCGCCAAACTGTGCCGGCACACTGTAGCCCACGGTATCGGGAATATTCACCGTGGTGGCGCCGGCATCGATCACCGCCTCCAGGATCCGGCACAGAAAATCCTCTTCGGAACGGCCGGCATCTTCCGGGGAAAATTCGACATTGTCGGTATACTGCAGTGCGCGTTTGACTGCCCTGACCGCATATTCGATCACCTGTTCCGGCTGCATCTGCAGCTTCATTTTCATATGAATCGGCGACGTGGCGATAAAGGTGTGAATGCGTGCCTGCCCGGCGCCCTGCAAGGCCTGTCCGGCACGATCGATGTCCTTGTCCAGCGCTCTGGCCAGGCCGCATACGACACTGTCCCGGACCGCCCCGGCGACGGCCTGCACCGCTTCGAAATCGCCAGGACTGGCGGCAGGAAACCCCACCTCGATGACATCCACGCGCAAACGTTCCAGCGCCTTGGCGATGCGTACTTTTTCATCACGGGTCATCGATGCGCCTGGACTCTGCTCGCCATCGCGCAGCGTGGTATCGAATATAATCAATTTGTCTTTCATGGGAAACTCCATTCCGGGAGATGCAGCATCGATAAACGATGCCATTGGCAAAAGGAAATGATCAGCAGGAGAAGAGGTTGGATAGTATTGCCCGTCAGGGCAGCAGTTGCAAAGGCAGGCTGAACATGAAGGGCGCACACCGGGAAATCCTGCCGACTGATGGCAGCGCGTGCTGAATGAATTTATTCCGGAGTCTCATAATCGGCAACTATACGCCAATGATTTTGCTCTCTCAAGAGGATTTTATAGTTTTCTGGTCTGTCTTTTGCGCCTGCGCAAAACCAGCGTGAGCAGCGGCCCCGATATCGCATAACCCATGAACAGGATGAACAGCATGTTGTGCGGCTGCGCCATGATGAACGCGATGCCCAGCATCACGGCAATGGTCACGAGGAACGAAACCTTGCCCCGGAAATCGATATCCTTGAAGCTGTAGTAGCGAAAATTGCTCACCATCAACAGGCCGGTGCCGATAGTCAGCACGACTGCCGCATAGTGTACGACTTGCGTGTTGTAGCCATGCTCCAGATTGATCCAGATGAATCCGGCCAGGATGGCTGCCGCGGCAGGACTGGGCAGGCCCTGAAAATAACGCTTGTCCGCCGATGCCACCTGGGTGTTGAAACGGGCCAGGCGCAGGGCCCCGCCCGCGGTATGGACGAACGCGGCAAACAGGCCCAGCTTGCCCATGGAAGAGAATGCCCAGAGATACATGACCAGCGCCGGCGCCACACCGAAGGACACCATGTCCGACAGGCTGTCGTACTCCACGCCGAATTCACTCTGGGTGTTGGTCAGCCTCGCCACCCGGCCATCCAGACCGTCCAGGATCATGGCCACGAAAATGGCCACTGCGGCAATCTCGTACCGCCCGTGTATAGCCGCGATGATGGCGTAGAAGCCGGCGAACAATGCCCCCGTGGTGAACAAATTCGGCAATAGATAAATCCCGCGCCGGGGCTTCGCGGCGTTCTTATTGGTCATGTCTGCTGGTCCTGGCTGATAATCTTTCCTCTATTGTAATCATTTTTACCGCCTCCAGAAAGCAAAAAGCCCACTGCCGGAGCCGACTGTTCGGCGCCTGCAATGGGCTTTTCCGCGACAGTGTCTTGGCCGGCTTCAGTTTTTGTTTTTGTCGACGATTTTGTTGGCTTTGATCCAGGGCATCATGTCACGCAACCGTGCACCCACTTCCTCGATCTGATGCTCACGGCCCAGGCGGCGTTTTGCCTTCATGCTCGCCATGCTGGCTTTGTTTTCCAGAATGAATTCCTTGGCAAACTCGCCGGCCTGGATTTCCTTGAGTATCTTCGCCATTTCCTTTTTGGTTTCCTCGGTGATGACACGGGGACCGCGGGTCAGATCGCCGTATTCGGCCGTATTGGAAATGGAATAGCGCATGTTGGCGATGCCGCCTTCATACATCAAGTCGACGATCAGCTTCAGCTCGTGCAGGCACTCGAAATAGGCCATTTCCGGCGCATAGCCCGCTTCCACCAGCGTTTCGAAACCCGCCTGAACCAGTGCCGTCGCGCCGCCGCACAATACCGCCTGCTCACCGAACAGATCGGTTTCCGTTTCCTCCCGGAAGGTGGTTTCGATCACCCCGGCACGTCCGCCGCCATTGGCCGACGCATAGGACAGGGCGATATCCTTGGCCTGGCCGCTGGCATCCTGGTAAATGGCAATCAGGGATGGCACGCCGCCACCCTGGGTATAGGTGGAACGCACCAGATGGCCGGGCCCCTTCGGGGCAATCATGATGACATCCAGGTCGGCGCGCGGCTCGATTTGTTCGAAGTGGATATTGAAGCCATGAGCAAACGCCAGGGCGGCGCCCTGCTTGATGTTGGGCTCGACCTGCTCCCGGTACAACGCTGCCTGGTGCTCGTCGGGCGCCAGAATCATCACCACATCGGCTGCCGCCACCGCATCGGCAATGGCCATCACGGTCAAACCGGCATTTTCGGCCTTCACCGCCGATGCCGAACCGGCACGCAGACCGACGATAACATCGACGCCGGAATCCTGCAGATTGTTGGCGTGGGCATGGCCCTGCGACCCGTAGCCGATGATTGCCACTTTTTTGCTTTTTATGATTGAAAGGTCAGCGTCTTTATCGTAATAGACTTGCATGGGTTTCCTCTTGTTGCTGTTTTTTAAAAATCAATGCCTGAATCGGTTCTGTTTTTCCTGGCCACGTGCCGGGTCAATGCTCTCGTTTGTGCTGCAAAATCGAAAATACCTTCAGAAATTACAAATGCAGGCCCTTGTCGCCACGGGAAATCCCGGTGGTTCCAGAGCGCACGACTTCGATGATGTTCTTTTCATCGACGCCGGCAATGAACGCATCGAGCTTGTCGGAAGTCCCGGTAATCTCGATGACATAACTGCTCTTGGTGACGTCGACGATTTTGCCGCGAAAGATATCCGCCATTCTCTTTGCCTCCTCCCGTCCGCCATCGGTAGTCCTGACCTTCACCATCATCAATTCCCGTTCGATATGCGGCGCCTCCACCAGGTCGATCAACTTGACCACGTCGATGAGCTTGTTCAGCTGCTTGGTGATCTGTTCGATGATCCGGTCGCTGCCACGGGTCACCAGCGTCATCCGCGACAGGCTGGGATCTTCGGTGGGGGCAACGGTCAGTGATTCGATGTTGTAGCCCCGCGCAGAAAACAACCCTGCCACCCGGGACAAGGCACCCGCCTCGTTCTCGATCAATATGGAAATAATATGTCGCATCAGGCCAGCTCCCTGTCCACAGGTGTACCGGGCGCCAGCTTCATGTCATGATGCGCCTTGCCCGCTTCGATCATGGGGTAAACGTTTTCATCGCGATCGGTGATGATATCCAGAAATACCAGCCGGTCGCGCATGGCGAAGGCCTCTTCCAGGGCCGGCCGGACCTGTTCCGGCTGTTCGATGTGCATGCCGACATGCCCATAGGCCTCGACCAGCTTCATGAAATCGGGAATGGTGTCCATATAGGAATGCGAATAACGGCTCTCGTAGGTAAATTCCTGCCATTGCCGCACCATGCCCAGATAGCGGTTGTTCAGATTGACGATCTTGATCGGCGTATTGTACTGCAGTGCCGTGGCCAGTTCCTGTATGCACATCTGAATGCTGCCTTCCCCGGTGACGCAGGCCACATCGGCTTCCGGATGCGCCAGCTTGACGCCGATCGCGGCCGGCAGACCGAAGCCCATCGTACCCAGTCCACCGGAGTTGATCCAGTGCCGGGGCTTGTTGAACTTGTAATACTGGGCGGCCCACATCTGGTGCTGACCGACATCGGAAGTCACATAGGCATTGCCTTCCGTCACCTCATAAAGCTGCTCGATGACATATTGCGGCTTGATCAGCCGGCTCTCGCGATCATACTGCAGGCAGTCGATGCTGCGCCATTTCTCGATCTGCTCCCACCAGGCGGCCACGGCCTTGCCATGCAATTTGTCTTTATGCTGTTTGATCAGCTCGATCATTTCCTTCAGCACCGGCTTGACCTCGCCGACGATGGGTATATCGACGCTGACATTTTTTGCGATCGAAGCCGGATCGATATCGATATGGATGACCTTGGCATAAGGACAGAATTCGCTCAATTTGCCGGTCACCCGGTCATCGAATCTGGCGCCTATGGCAATCAGCACATCACATTCGTGCATGGCAAGATTGGCCTCATAGGTGCCGTGCATGCCGAGCATGCCGACAAACTGCCGGTCCGTGCCGGGATAGGCACCCAGGCCCATCAGCGTGTTGGTGATCGGATAATTCAGCAACTGCGTGAATTCGCGCAAAGCATCACTGGCATTGCCCAGAATCACACCGCCGCCGGAATAGATCATCGGCCGCTTTGCCCGCAACAGCATTTCGACAGCTTTCCTGGCCTGCCCCTTATGTCCTTTTACCACGGGATTGTAGGAGCGCAGCGAGATTTTCTGCGGATACTTGTAGGGTACCCTGACGTTGGGATCGGTGATATCCTTGGGAATATCCACGACCACCGGGCCAGGCCGACCGGTGGTGGCGATGTGAAAGGCTTTTTTGATGGTCTCGGCAATCTTGCTGACGTCCTTGACCAGAAAATTATGCTTCACGCAGGGCCGGGTGATGCCCACCATGTCCACCTCCTGAAAAGCATCGCTGCCGATCACCGCCGAAGGCACCTGCCCGGAGATGACCACCATGGGGATGGAGTCATAGAAAGCCGTGGCTATGCCGGTCACGGCATTGGTCGCTCCCGGACCGGAAGTCACCAGTACCACGCCGGGCTTGCCGGTGGCGCGCGCATAACCGTCCGCGGCATGGGTCGCGGCCTGCTCATGCCTGACCAATACATGTTTGACATCATCCTGCTTGAACAAAGCATCATAGAGATGCAGCACCGCACCTCCAGGATAGCCGAATATATATTCGACGCCTTCGTCTTTCAGACTTTGGACTACTATTTCCGCTCCACTGAGCTTCACACTACACCTCACAATAATGCCTCCTCAGCGATATCTGTGGGTAGATAATGCCGAAGGCTTAAGCTATCAAATTGAATTATATAAATAAAATGCGCGTTAGCGCCTCATTTTTTCTCGATATTAAAAACTTGTTAC
>JANEMG010000168.1 GCA_024511045.1 Gammaproteobacteria bacterium
TCTCCAGTTGCCGCAGTTCCTTCAACCAGCCCTTGAGACTGCCGTCGATCACCGGAATATGGTCGATGAACAGCAGATCGGCCAACCACAGGGTATCGGTGCTGACGTCATGGACACTCAGGTCGTTGTCGGTATGGGCCGTGCTGTGGGCAGTCAGCAGCAGTTTCCTGCCCCCCAGATCCAGCGTCATCTGCTTCCTGACGGTCAGATCCGGGGCTATGATATCACGCTCGGTAAGCTGCAGACCCGACTGCCGGGCGGCCTTCTCCAGATAATAGGGTCCACGCATCGCCATGGCGCGCGGCAGTTTGTAATGACCGACGAATTTCACGCCTGGGCCCTGAAAAGCGCGGTTGCCGAATATATGATCGGGATGCACATGGCTGTTGATCACATAGCAGACCGGTGTCTTTGTGACTGCCCTTATCGCACTCTGCAGCGCCCTTCCCTGTCCGGGATTGCCGCCGCTGTCGATGACCGCCACGCAGCGCCGGCCAACGATGAAACCGATGTTGGCTATGGCGCCCTTGTTGTTTTTGTCAGGCAGTTGATGCCTGCCGAAATGCACATAAATTCCGGGTGCGACTTCGGTGATGCGCAGGCTTTGCGCTTCCGCAGCAGCAAACCAGGAAAACAGGCAAAGGGCAAACAGCGTTGTGTATGGAAATTTGTTCATCTCATTTTCTGCGCTTTCAGATATAATATGGCCACACCCTGAGCAGTATGGATGGCTGTCCCCATCGGACCGGCCGGGTGTCCTGTTGCGGCTGACAGGGCTTGACAAAGGCCGAAACTTGCAGGCATAACTGACAAAATTGCTCAGGATTAAAGATAATAGAGCCGCCGAACAGGCATTGCAGCCTGCAGGTGCGTTTATCGACGCCAGTTTTTCCTGCAAAAATCCAACTGCCGGGAGTATACTAACAAGTTTTGCCGGTCGCGAAAAATATCGGCGGCCAGCCGCTGGCCTGTTCCCTTTGTTTTTTGACAGGCGGGGATGGGTGTTGTGAAGATGCCGCCTGCAATGAAAAAACCTGTTCCCGGCCAGGAGCGGAAACATCGAATTGAATGCCGAATTGAATACAGAGTGTTTCCGGAATGAAACTGACTGCTTGAACCCGCAAGCACCCCTGATGCAACACTGGACCCTCGGAGGAAATACGTGTGGCCGTTATCAAAATAAGCCCTGAGCAGATTACCCGCAAAAAGCGCAAAGGACCGAAAGGCCATGCCGTCGACCTGCAGGCCCTGGAAGACATCCGCACCCTGCTGGGAGATGCCTCCCGTCAGAAAGACCTGCTGATTGAACACCTGCACAAAATCCAGGACCAGTACCAGCATATATCGGCAAAACATCTGGTTGCGCTGGCGCACGATATGAACCTGTCCCCCGCCGAAGTCTACGAAGTCGCTTCCTTCTACCATCATTTCGATGTGGTCAGGGAAGGTCAGACTCCGCCCCCGCCTTTGACGGTGCGTGTCTGCGAATCGGTGTCCTGCGACATGGCGGGCGCCCGTGACCTGCTGCAGGCATTGCGCGAAAGTCTGGGCGAGGAAGTGCGCATCCAGCCGGTACCTTGCGTCGGACGCTGCCAGCATGCGCCGGTTGCCGTGGTGGGACAGAATCCCATCGACCAGGCCTCTCCGGAAGCAGTCGCTGCGGCAGTGGACAACAGACAGATCGAAGCGCCAGTCGGCGATTACATCGATCTGGACAAGTATCAGGCCGATGGCGGCTATCGCATCCTGAAAAGCTGCCTGGAAAAACGCCTGGACAGCGAGAATATCATCCTGAAAATGGAACATTCCGGACTGCGCGGTCTGGGCGGAGCGGGTTTTCCTGCCGGCAGGAAATGGCGCATCGTCAGCGGCTACCAGGGCCCGAGGCTTATGGCGGTCAATATCGACGAAGGCGAACCCGGAACGTTCAAGGACCGCCATTATCTGGAACGGGATCCGCACCGGTTTCTGGAAGGCATGCTGATTGCCGCACAGACCGTGGGCTGCGAGGAAATCTATATCTACCTGCGCGATGAATACGCCGGCTGCCGGAAGATACTGACCCGGGAAATTGCCGCACTGCAGAACAGCCCCATCGGCTCCAGCCTCCCTCCCATCCATCTCCGTCGCGGTGCCGGCGCCTATATCTGCGGCGAGGAATCGGCGATGGTGGAATCCATCGAAGGCAAGCGCGGCATGCCGCGTCTGCGCCCTCCGTTTCTCGCTGAAGTGGGGCTGTTCGGCCGCCCCACGCTGGAACACAACATGGAAACGCTGTACTGGGTGCGGGACATCGTGGAAAAGGGACCGGAATGGTTCGCCTCCCACGGCCGCCATGGCCGCAAGGGCCTGCGTTCCTTCTCCGTTTCCGGGCGGGTCAAAAAGCCTGGCGTGCATCTGGCCCCCGCCGGCATTACCATCCGCGAATTGATCGACGAATACTGCGGCGGCATGCTGGATGGTCACAGCTTCTACGGTTATTTTCCGGGCGGCGCATCGGGCGGCATGCTGCCGGCATTGATGCACGACATCCCCCTCGACTTCGACACCCTCAACGAGTATGGGTGCTTCATCGGTTCCGCCGCGGTGATGGTGTTTTCCGACCAGGACAGCGCCAGGGAACTGGCCCTGAATGCCATGCGCTTCTTCGAGGAGGAATCCTGCGGGCAATGCACCCCATGCCGTGTGGGCACCAGCAAGGCAGTGGAATTGATGGCGCAGAGCAACTGGGACCAGGAACTGCTGGAAGAACTCTCGACCGTGATGATCGATGCGTCGATTTGCGGTCTTGGGCAGGCGGCACCGAATCCCCTGCGCTGCGTGTTCAAATACTTCCCGGAAGAATTGCAATAACTTTTGTCAGTAGTAATCAAACATGGCTGCTAATCCAGAATCCATCGACGAGCCGACAGTGAACTTCACGCTGGATGGCGAACAGATCAAGGCTTACCAGGGCGAAACCATCCTGCAGGCAGCAAAACGCCACGGACGGGAAATCCCCCACCTGTGCTACAAGGAAGGCATGCGCGCCGACGGCAATTGCCGCGCCTGCGTCGTGGAAATTGCCGGAGAACGCGTCCTGGCTCCCTCCTGTTGCCGTTCACCTTCAAAAGACATGGAGGTCAAGAGCAGCAGCGATAGAGCCAGGAAGTCGCAGAAACTGGTCGTCGAACTGCTGCTCTCCGACATGCCGGAACAGGGCAAGTCGCCCTACCGCCTGGATTCCGAACTGGATTACTGGGCCGACCGGCTGGATGTCAGGGAACCGCGTTTCCCAGGCCGCAGCCAGCCGGAAGCGGACCTGTCGCATCCCGCCATCGCCGTCAACCTGGATGCCTGCATACAGTGTACACGCTGTGTCAGGGCCTGCCGCGAGGAACAGATGAATGACGTGATCGGCTTCGCCAACCGCGGCGCCCATGCCGAAATCGTTTTCGACATCGCCGACCCCATGGGCGCCAGCAGCTGCGTGGCCTGCGGTGAATGCGTACAGGCCTGCCCCACCGGTGCCCTGATGCCGGCCAACGATGTCGGCCTGCAGCAGGCGGACAGGACCGTGGATTCCACCTGCCCCTACTGCGGCGTCGGCTGCCTGATCAAATATCACGTCAAGGACAACAAAATCCTCTATACCGAGGGACGCGACGGCTTCACCAATCATTTCCGCCTGTGCGTCAAGGGGCGTTACGGCTTCAACTATATCGACAACCCGCTGCGCCTGAGCAAGCCCCTGATCCGGCGCGTCGATGCGCCCAAGACCACGGAACTGCTGGATCCTAGCGATATCGACCGGGTGTTCCGCGAGGCCAGCTGGGAAGAGGCCCTGGATTACGCCGCGCAGGGCCTGAAAAAAATCCGCGATGAAAAGGGCAAAAAGGCCTTGGCCGGTCTGGGATCGGCCAAGGGCAGCAATGAAGAGGCCTACCTGTTCCAGAAGCTGGTGCGCACCGGCTTCGGCTCCAACAATGTCGATCACTGCACCCGCCTCTGCCATGCCTCGTCCGTCGTGGCGCTGCTGGAATGCCTGGGTTCCGGCGCGGTCTCCAATCCGGTGGCCGATGTCGCCAGGGCCGAGGTGATCATCATCATCGGCTCCAATCCGACCGTCAATCACCCGGTCGGCGCGACCTTCATGAAGAATGCCGCCAGCCGCGGCGCGAAGATCATCCTCATCGACCCCAACCGCACCGCCATCGCCAAGTATGCCTCTCATGTCCTGCAGTTCCGCCCCGATACCGATGTGGCATTACTGAACGGCATCATGCACACCATACTCGATGAAAACCTGCAGAACGACGACTACATCGCCAAGTATACCGAAGGCTTCGAGCGGATGCGGGAGCATCTGAAGGACTACAGTCCGGAAAAAGTCGCGTTCATCTGCGGCGTCGATGCCGGAACCATCCGAGAAGTCGCCAGGCTCTATGCCACGTCCAGGGGTTCCATGATACTCTGGGGCATGGGTGTTTCCCAGCATATCCATGGCACCGACAATTCCCGCTGCCTGATCTCACTGGCGCTGATGACCGGTCAGATCGGCCGCCCCGGCACCGGTCTGCATCCGTTGCGCGGACAGAACAACGTGCAGGGTGCGTCCGATGTCGGCCTGATCCCGATGGTCTATCCGGACTACCAGCCGGTGGACGATCCCGAAAACCGGTCGCGCTTCGAGAAACTCTGGCAGACATCGCTGGACCCGGAGCGCGGCCTGACGACCGTGGAGATGATTCATGCCATTCTCGACAAGGAGGTCTTCGGCATGTATGTGGAAGGGGAAAATCCGGCCATGTCGGATCCCAACCAGAACCATGTCCGCGAGGCGCTGGCAGCACTGGAGCATCTGGTCGTCCAGGATATCTTCCTGACCGAAACCGCCGGCTTCGCCGATGTCATCCTGCCGGCCTCGGCCTTCCATGAAAAGACCGGCACTTTCTCCAATACCGACCGCCGCGTGCAGATGGGCCGGCAGGCCGTCGATCCGCCAGGCGATGCCCGCCAGGATCTGTGGATCATCCAGGAAATCGCCAACCGCCTGGGCTGCGGCTGGAACTACCAGGGACCGGAAGATGTGTTCGAAGAAATGCGCCAGGCCATGGACAGCATCGCCGGCATGACCTGGGAACGCCTGGAAGAGGAAGACTCCCTGACCTACCCGCTGGAAAACGTCGGCGATCCCGGCCAACCGATCATTTTCACCGATGGCTTTCCAACCCCATCCGGCAAGGGCAAGTTCGTACCGGCATCCTATATCCATGCCGATGAGATGCCGGATGCCGAGTATCCGTTGATCTTCATCACCGGCCGGCAGCTGGAGCACTGGCATACCGGCAGCATGACCCGGCATTCGACGACGCTGGATGCCATCGAGCCGGACCCGGTGATCATGGTGCACCCGGACGACCTGAAAAAACTTGGCGTGGAACCCGGCGGCCTGATCACCATCACCTCCCGGCGCGGCGAACTCACCGCCTACGCGCGGGCCGATATCGGCATCCAGAAGGGCTGCCTGTTCATGGCCTTCTGCTACAACGAGGCCAGCGCCAACCTGATCACCAACGAGGCGCTGGACCCGTCGGCCAAGATACCGGAATTCAAATTCTGCGCCATCAAGGCAACCCCTGGCGGCAGCATCGCAACCCGGATCAATTAAGCAGCTGTGCATGCTGCTGGAAATCACTTATCCGGCAGCATGCAGACATTACCCCGCCAGACTGTCGCAGCAGTTTTCTTTATTCCTTGCAGGGTAACTACTCGGGCTCCTATGGGTAGTCTGTTCCGGAAGACGCCGTGAATACATCCCTGCAGGCTTGGCTTTGGCACCCCTGCCAAAGACACCTCCTCCACAGACCACCTACAGGGGCT
>JANEMG010000169.1 GCA_024511045.1 Gammaproteobacteria bacterium
GAATATTACCAAGCACTAATTTATCCGCCATATTAGTCGGCTCTAATGTTCATTGCTCCAAAAAATTGGGAAACTTCAGTATTATTACAGAATGTTGCTTTTGTGGTAGATTGACAGGCAATGAACATAGAATTCACGAAGATGCATGGCCTGGGCAACGATTTTGTCGTTATCGATGCCATCCGGCAGCAGATCGCATTGACCGCGGAGCAGATCCACTTTCTTGCCGATCGCCATTTTGGTATCGGTTGCGACCAGGTGCTGCTGGTGGAGCCTGCTGTCAGCGGCAATGCCGATTTCCGCTACCGGATTTTCAATGCCGATGGCGGCGAAGTGACCCAGTGCGGCAACGGCGCCCGGTGCTTCGCGCGCTTCGTACGCGAGCACGGGCTTTCCGACAAGGAGCAGATTCGGGTGGATACCGGATCCGGACAGCTGCTGCTGCGCTTTCATGACGATGGCATGATCACCGTAAATATGGGCATTCCACGCCACAAACCGGCGCAGATTCCCCTGCAGGCGGAGCAGGAATCGAAGTTTTACACCGTTTCCGTTGCCGACACGGAAAAAGCCTTTGGCGCTGTTTCCATGGGCAACCCCCATGCGGTGCTGCAGGTCCATGATATCAGGACTGCTCCGGTCGATGAACTGGGTCCGATCCTGGAAAGACATCCGTTTTTCCCGGAACGGACCAATGTCGGCTTCATGCAGGTCATCGATCGCCGGCATATCCAGCTACGCGTCTATGAACGTGGTGCGGGTGAAACCCTGGCCTGCGGCAGCGGCGCCTGCGCGGCCGTGGTGGTGGGCATCGAACAGAATTTGCTGGACCAGAGGGTGACTGTGACATTGCCGGGTGGTGCACTGAGCATCGAATGGCAGGGCCGCGGCCATCCCGTTTACATGACCGGCCCGGCGGTCACGGTATTCGAGGGGACGATAACATTATGAGCCAGAAGCAGGAAACATCTACGGACATCACGCCCGGCCAGGTGGAAGACTATTTGCAGCGGCATCCGGAGTTTTTCAATGATCATCTGGATTTGCTGGAGCAATTGACCATCCCGCATCCCTCCGGCGAGGCGGTATCGCTGATCGCCAAGCAACTGGAGATCTTTCGCACACGACATCAGGAAATAGAGGACCAGCTCAACACATTGATCGATATCGCCAAGGAAAACGATGTCCTGTTCGATCGCATGCACGAACTCACGCTGGCCATGCTGGATGCCTCGACGCTGCAGGAAGCGACAGGCAATCTGCAGCATGTGCTGGTCGAAAGCTTTCATGCCGATTTCGTCGCGCTGCGTCTTTTTCAGGAGCGGACGGAGGACGCCCCGGTAGATTTGTTCATGGACACTGGGGACCCCCGGTTGATCCATTTTCAGGACATCCTGGACAACAATCAACCGCTTTGCATTCGCCCCACGCCTGCCCAGGCCACGTGCCTGTTTGGCGATTCCGCCTTGCGGGTGAAGTCCTGCGCCATCATCCCGCTGATGTTTACCGAACTGGAAGGGCTGCTGGCGATCGGCAGTCAGGAGCAGGACCGTTTCCATTACAACATGGGTAATCTTTTTCTCAACCAGATGAGCGAAATTGTCGGTACCCGGCTGATTGCATTGCTGCATCAGCAGGAAGCGTGGGGCGATGCAAAGTCAGGCAGTTGAACAGCTGGAGGATTTCTTCCGGCAGTTGCAGGTTGAAAAGCGTGCTTCGGAGCACACGCTGAAAAATTACCGCAGGGATATCCGGCATCTGGTCCATTACTGCGACCAGCAAGCCATTCGGAACTGGGCGGATCTGCAGCAGTCAGACATGCGTGTGCACATGGCCGACCGGCATCGACAGGGACTGGGCAGCAGCAGCCTGCAGCGGGAGCTTTCGGCGCTGCGCGGATTTTTCAATTATCTGTTGAAAAAACGCCTGTTGCCGGTGAATCCCGCGCAGCAGGTACGCGCGCCCAAACAGCCCAGGAAATTGCCCAGGATCCTGGACGTCGATCAGATTACCGGACTGCTCGAGGCCGGGGTCGACTCACTGCTGGAAATCCGCGATCTGGCCATGCTGGAGTTGTTCTATTCCTCGGGGCTGCGCCTCGCCGAACTGGCTGCTCTGAATCTGCAGGATATCGATCTGCAAAACCGGCAGCTGCGGGTACGCGAGGGCAAAGGCAAAAAGTCCAGGGAGCTGCCCATCGGCCGCAAAGCCGCGGCGGCGCTGCAAAACTGGCTGCAGGTGCGTCCCCGGCTCTGTCAGGATGGGCAGCCTGCGTTGTTTATCGGCAGCCGCAGCGGTAGGCGCCTGGGCAACCGCGCCATCCAGCTGCGGCTGCAGCGCTGGTGCCGGCAAAAGGGTGTCCCGGAGCATGTTCATCCGCATATGCTGCGGCATTCCTTTGCCAGCCATCTGCTGGAGTCCAGCCAGGATCTGAGGGCCGTACAGGAACTGCTGGGACACAGCAATATCAGCACCACGCAGATCTATACGCATCTGGATTTTCAACATCTTGCGGCGGTCTATGACCAGACCCATCCCCGCGCGAAAAAAACCTGCAAGAAATAATCATCTGCGCCACTGCGCCGCGATTAAAAACCTGATATCATTGAACAATATTTTTTCCGGGCCGGGGTGCCTGGCGATTCCCACCTTAGATTTAAAAAGACAGCAAATAGGAAACAGTAAATGCCTGAAACCACATCACATGAAAAAGGGGTACTCTGGGGTATCGGCGGCTTAGTTACATTCATTATTATCGTCATTATGGTTGTGGGCTGGTATTGGAGCAGTGAACCCGATCGATTCGATGTGCAGGAGGAAGCGCTGCTGCGCAGCAAGAAAACCGATGTCTCGCAACTGCCCACGGGTTACGTCTACGCCAATACGCTGGCGCATATCGCGGAAATGCTACTCAACAAGCCCGGCGGCTATATCACCAACGACGTGGCCCCCCCGGGGGTTTTGCTGGACGATATCACCAGCTTCGAATTCGGTGCCCTGATCATGCTCCGCGATGCCACCTCGGCATTGCGCAACCACCTGGCGCGTTCGCAGTCACAGTCCGCCGAAGACCCGGATCTTGCCAAGGCGGAACCCTATTTCTACTACGAACACGATTCCTGGGCCCTGCCTTCCACCGAGAAGGAGTACAACAAGGGTATCGGCGCACTGCATCGCTATATGGAGCGGCTGGGCAACAAGGATGCCAAGACACCGGCGCAGTTCTATTCCCGGGCCGACAATCTCTGGCAGTATGTCGAAGTGATCATCAAGCGCCTGGGCGGGCTTTCCACCCGCCTGGCCGCCAGTACCGAGCGTTTTGAAAATCGCTATACGGCAGGTGGCGATGTCGTGCTCCTCGAAGAACAAAATGCGACGATCAGAAAAACACCCTGGATTGACATCGACAACATTTTCTGGGAATCCCGTGGCGCCGCCTGGGCGCTGCTGCATATCCTGAAGGCGATCAAATATGACTTCCGGGACATTCTGCTGGACAAAAGAGCGATGAAAACCGTCGACCAGATGATCCTGGCCATGGAGCATGCCCTGGAGCCGGTATTGAGCCCGATGATTCTGAACGGCAACGGCTTCGGTATCTTTGCCAATTACTCCCTGACCATGGCCAATTACATCGCCCGGGCCAATGCCTCGGCACTGGATTTGCGTGACGTGATGAACCGCGGATAGACCGGTATTTTATACCCATCAGCTGTATCTGGCAGGAAAGATTGATGTGCCGGATTGTCAGGGATGGAAGCAATCATTGGGCAATTGAATTGAAACAAAGACTATGCAAGAAGACATTCAAAGCAATCTGAAAAAACTGGGAACCTGGCAGCGCATATTTTTCATGCTGATCTTTATCGTTATCGTCGGGCTGGTGCGCATCCTGCTGTGGGCAGTGATATTGCTGCAGATTGCCTCGGCGCTGCTGACCGGTAAAGCCAACGACAATATTCTCAGCTTCGGGCGCAGTCTGGCAGCCTACATTTACCATATCCTGCTTTTCCTGACCTTCAATTCCGACCGGCTGCCGTTTCCCTTTTCCGACTGGAGCATTACCGAACAGGCGGAAGCCGCGTTGCAGGGGCCGAAAACCAGGACGCGCAACAGCGGTTCGAATTCCTGAACATCAGCTGCGCGCATGGCTTGTTCTTGCTGTACAAACGCTCGGTGTTGCCAGTACGAAGCGCATTTCCTGGACCTGGACAGCATGCTGTTCGAGCTGACATTGGCCGTCGGTTAATTTTGGGTTCCAGAACATGGCGCGCAAAATCATTCACATCGACATGGATGCTTTTTTTGCCGCTGTCGAGCAGAGGGATTTTCCGCAATATCAGGGAAAACCGCTGGTGGTCGGCGGCATGCCCGATTCACGTGGGGTGGTTTCCACCTGCAGTTATGAAGCCAGGAAATATGGTATCCATTCTGCGATGCCCGCCGCCAGGGCATTGCAGCTGTGCCCCCAGGCCATTTTCGTCAAGCCTCGGTTTGCCGCCTACCAGGAGGCATCCCGGCAAATACGCGAGATTTTCCGGCAATATACCGATTTGATCGAACCGCCATCCCTGGACGAGGCCTATCTGGATGTCAGTCTGGCAACCGCCTGCCGTGGTTCGGCGATGCTGATCGCCGAAGACATCAAAAGGAAAATCACGGCAGCAACGCAATTGACTGCGTCGGCAGGGGTTTCCTACAACAAGTTCCTGGCGAAAATCGCCTCCGACCTGAACAAACCCAACGGCATCCACCTGATCACCCCGGAGCAGGGGCCTGCCTTTGTGGAAACCCTGCCCATCGGCAGGTTTCATGGCATCGGCAGGGCCACTGAAGCGAAAATGCTGGCGCTGGGCATCAAGACCGGCCGGGATCTGAAAAAATGTTCCCGGGAGCTGCTGCTGCAGCAGTTTGGCAAGGTCGGCAATTTTTATTACCACATCGCCCGCGGCATCGACAACCGTCCGGTCAACAACCACCGCACGCGCAAATCCTTCGGTGTGGAAATGACTTTTCAGCAGGATATCGATGATCCTGAACTCATCACCCGGCATTTCCAGGACCTTCTGAACAAGGCGCTGAACAAACTGCAGCAGAAAAAGCTCGTCGCCAGAACCATCACCATCAAAATCAAATACGCCAATTTTGACTTGATAACCCGCAGCCGCACCCTGAATTCCCCACTGATGACGGTAACATCCTGCAGCCGGCTGGTTGCCGATCTATTGAAGAAAACCGAAATAGGAACACGCAAGATCCGGCTGCTGGGGGTGGCTTTTTCGTCGCTGGAAGAACAGGTGCAGAGCCGTTCCGGCGTCAGGCAGATGGACCTGTTTGCCTGAGCGGGACAAAACTGTCCGAAGTGGCTGATGTCAGGATGCAGAATCTCGGACAAAAAAAATGCGGCCTGGATCAGGCCGCATTCGAATAAGGAGGATAGTTGAACTCTGGTCTCTAAAAAAGAGCGCATTCAAGAGTTGCAGCTATCATAGCGAATTGATCGCTGGAAAAAAATGTGGCAAATTGCCGCGCGACAGATTGTCGCAGGCCGGTCGGAAAACTGCCGTCAGGCATGGCGATGGCTCAGGTGCGTGGGGGTCTTTTGCCGAACAGTGCGGTGCCAATGCGTACCATGGTCGCACCCTCGGCAATGGCCGCGGCCAGGTCACCGCTCATGCCGAAGGAAAATTCATGCAGTTCGGACATGTCTGATGCGGCGACTGCTTCGCGC
>JANEMG010000170.1 GCA_024511045.1 Gammaproteobacteria bacterium
AAGAGACAGGTTTTGGAGCGCCTATCATAACAAATAGGCACCAGACACGCCCCTCCTTATCCCCTTGTTTTGGCGCCAGTTAGCCAAAAAATTCACTGGCTTTTCGAGTTTTGCATTTACCTCTGTTTCCTGATATATAATGCCAGGATGTGGTTCGCTGCCGTTTCCCTGTCGAAAAATATCGTCAGGCGTTTGCGCGGAGTAACTCTTCAATCATAGGGGGACATTCATGAATACCTACAAACAAATTTTGTTGGCAGCGGATTTTTCCGAACATGGGCAAAGGGTTTCCGAACGGGCAAAGGATCTGAAGGATCGTTATCAGGCCCGGCTCAGCATCATCCATGTCGTCGACAATTTACCCATTACCGATGCCACCTACGGACCAGTGATCCCCTTCGATATCGATTTGACGGAAGAATTGATGGCAGCGGCAAGGAAACGCCTGGCAGTGGAAGCGGAAAAACTGCACATACCCCAGGACCGGCAATGGCTGGAACTGGGTAGTCCAAAACTGGAAATCATCCGTGTTGCCGAAGAACAGGATGTGGATTTGATCGTCGTCGGATCGCATGGCAGACATGGACTGGCGTTGCTGCTGGGTTCCACGGCAAATGGTGTGCTGCATCATGCTCCCTGTGATGTCATGGCGGTGCGCTTGAAGACCCAGTGAAGGCATCATCGCTTGTTGGGCGGAACTTGAACGCGCCATGATCGAACCAACCAGTTAGAGTCTATAAACACCCATCCATGGGCTGTTTACTGCATAATCAATGGCTTGAGGCCACTGGTTATGCCGGCACATCCCTGTGCCAGATTCGTTCCCGTCAATTATAGACGGGAACCAACTAGCATTGAGTCATTGCGTCAGGTTTCAGGATGTGCTGATGCATAGAGCGCATCATCAGGTTGTTGATGCGCTTCCTGTGATAAAGTTCTGAGGATCGAACCGGGATGTGGTTCCGTTTGTGGACAGGAAAACACGGCGTGTTCACATTTAAGCTGTTTAACGATTGATTATATTGATTTTTAAGGTAAAAAATATGCAAGGGCGTATTGCAAATTACGACAAAAAACATCAGCGTGGCATTATCCTTGTTGGAAAGGATGCTTATGTATTCACGCAGCAGGAATGGCAGGAGGAACTGCCGCCCTATAATGGCTGTCTGGTCGAATTCGATTATCAGGACAAGAAACTGAGCAATGTAAAATTGCTTGGCGAGTACAAAGGCCCCCAGGGAGAACCGGTAAAATCCAAACTCGTTGCCGGTCTTTTGGGAATGCTGCTGGGATGGGCAGGCGCACATAATTTCTATCTGGGTTTTCATAAAAGGGCGATAATCCAGATCATTGTCACCGTTCTGACGTTAGGAGTGGGTGCATTCTGGGGCTTTACCGAGGGTGTTCTGATTTTGCTGGGACGCATTGAAAAGGATGCAAAGAACAGACCCTTGTATTAGTTTTCCTGATTACCCACAAGCTTCAGCTATTTCCCAAAGTGAAAAACAGCGGTCAATCAAAGTCGAGTCATCACTGTCATCCACTACTTATCGCTACAAAACAGGTGCTGCACTGCTATCGGGAAGACCAATAAAGTGTCATTTCGATGGCAGGAGAAATCCTGGGCGTCATGGCAATGCAGCAATGCTCAAGATCCCTCCTTGTACAGCACCTGTTTTCCTTTTAGAGGAGCACTTGTTTTTTTACCTGGATTTGGAAAACAAGGCGGATTCAACCTCTCTATAGGCAGTTCAAAACAGGTGCTGCGCTGGCGTCGGGATGACAGGAATTACAGGTTTTCAGCAAAGCTGAGGGTCATGCGTAATCAGGTTGGTTTTAGTGTCCGCCACCGTTGGACGGGCACTGATCCGTTACAGGGATGTCCCGGCAAAATCGATGCCTGCAAGCCATCGGTGATGAAGACCCTTGCCGGAATGCGTGCTGACTAAGCCATGCAGCATACAGGCAGGGCCGCTTTGCCAAGAAGGCTGGATTGATCACTATTTGGATCAACGGTAGAAATCCTGAATGCAGCCATTATGCAACAGGCTGCAGGTGTCCCCTGTCCATGCGGCAAGTTGAAAGCGTGTAAAGAAAAATCAGCATTTTTCAACACTCCGCTGTTTATCACCCTGTTCTTTTGAAGAAGGAACAAGGTGCTGAATTTTTGGTGCTTTTCCATAAAACCAGCCTCGACCGATGTTTTTCCGGGGTTGCCAGGGAGTGCTCTATAATTATCAAGGAGATGTGACGTTTAAATAACAACAGTCGGGACTGATGCTGCACAGCAGATTGAATCTATTTATCAATGCCACCATCGCGCTATTGTCGATTCTGGTGCTTTTCCATGTCGTCAGCACCTTCGCTGGGTTGCTCCATCGGCCGCTGATGAGCCCGGCTGCAGCGATCAGCTTTATTCTGGTTGGCATCGCTCTCTGGGCTGCCAGACAGGCACCTGTCGCCAGGATATGGCATCTGGTCCTGGTGTCGTGCGGAATATCGATCCTCTGCCTTGCGCTTGTTTCCCTGGTTCAGGCTGGCGCATCCCTGCCATACTTTATCGACCTCGACAGGGTCCTCTATCCTTCCCGCTTCACCGCCGTACAGTTTCTGTTGTGTGCATTGGCCATGCTTGCTGCGGCTTCCCCCTGGCAAAGAAAGTTTCACTGGATGCAGGGCCTCGCACTGTGCATCATGATTCTGACGCTGACCATTCTGGTGACTTTTTTTCTGAGAAGCCAGTCTGTTCAGCAACTTTCGCAACAAACCGGCATTGCCGTCGTCACCAATATCGGCCTGTTGTTTGTCGCCGCCGCCCTGTTCTTTCGTTTTCCGGATGTCGGGATCTGTGGCTACCTGCTGGCTCAGTCAACCGGTGCCGCCGCGCAGCGCTATTTGATACCCTTTGCGATTATCGTGCCCATAGCAGCCCTGACCATCACCCATCGCCCGGGAGGCATGGGTTTTATGGGGCAGGATGGCGAGGATGTTCTGGCCATCATGCTGCTGATCATCAGCTTCAGCCTGGGGACGTTTTACCTGCGCCGGCTGATCGACAATAGTGAAACCCAGTTTCAGATTATGACCAATGCGGCCCCGGTGATGATCTGGATGGCAAGACCCGACGGGCATACCTATTATTTCAATGAGCAATGGCTGAAATTTACCGGCAGGTCCCTTGCCGACGAAGTGGCGACGGAGTTTTCCCGGTGTATTCATCCGGACGATCTGGAGCATGTCAATGCCGCGTACAAACGGTCATTCCGCGATCAGACTCCCTATACCCAGGAATACCGGCTTCTGCATCATGACGGGGAATATCGCTGGATTCTCGAACATGCCAAACCATTCTGGTCGATAGCGGGAAAATTCAAAGGCTTTATCGGCAGTTGTACCGATATAACCGGACAGAAGCAGGCTTCGGAGAAAATGCAGCTGGCTGCTCACGTATTTGAAAATTCCGATCAAGGCATCGTCATCAGCAATGTCGACAACAGGATCATCATGACCAATCCGGCGTTCACTGAATTGACCGGTTACAGTGCAGAAGAGGTTTTGCACAAGGATGCCAATTATTTGGGTTCGCAATTCTACGATACTGAATTTTTTCACAAAATCTGGGCCGTGTTGAACAAGCTCGGCTGCTGGAAAGGCGAGGTATGGAACCGGCGCAAGGATGGCGGGACTTTTCTTGAGGATCTCTCACTGCATGTGGTGCGGGATATAGCAGGCAGGCCTGCCTACTATATCGGTATATTCACCGACATCACCCAACGCAGGCTCAGCGAGGAGCATTACCGGCGCCAGGCGCATTTCGACCCGTTGACCAATCTGCCCAACAGAACCCTGCTGGCCGACCGCATCGAACAGGCCGTTTCGCGGGCACAACGCTATGGGCACAAGATGGCGGTGATGTTTATCGATCTGGACAAATTCAAGATGATCAACGATCAACTGGGGCATCACATTGGTGATTTGCTGCTGAAAGCGGTGGCTGAGCGTCTGAAAAACAGCATCCGGCTGGAAGACACTGCGGCAAGGCTGGGTGGGGATGAATTTGTCGTATTGCTGCCGACTATCAACGATGAAAAAGATGCGTTTCTGGTCGGGGAAAAAATCCTGCAGAAGCTGTCCCAACCCTACCGGATCGAAGAGCACTGTTTCGACAACCATCCCAGCATCGGCGTGGCCCTGTTTCCAGACCACGGTCAGGAGATGAAGACGCTGCTGGAAAAAGCCGATAAGGCGATGTATGCGTCGAAACAGTCCCTGTCAGGAAAGCATCTGGTCTTTTACCGGCCGGAAAAATAACCCCGCAGGGATGACAGGAGTGCATTCTGCGCAGTGCCGCGCAGAATGGCAAAACAACCGTTTCCATACGTGGAACGTGCGCTGCTGAAGCGCATCGATGAGGGCGTAAAGCGCAGCAACCGACCCCTGCCTTGACGGCAAGGGTCGGTTGCCTGGAGAAGAGATTTATTCAGGGACAACAGAAGTTGCTGTCAAGCCTTTCGGGCCGTTTTCCATTTCAAAGGTGACGCTCTGTCCTGGTGTAAGGGTTTTGAAACCGGTGCCCTGGATTACGGAATGATGCACGAAGACGTCTTCGCTGCCTTCGGAAGGCTCGATGAAACCAAAACCCTTGGTGTTGTTGAACCATTTAACGGTGCCTGTTGCCATGCTGGGAACTCCTAATTGAATTGACAATGAAGCAGGTCAATATTGATAAGCTGGATAAACCCTTTCATTAGGAAACTCCATATACTTCAACATCTGATTACTGCTTTTGATATTGTACTGGTATTTTTCCGTCGATGCCACGATCATTGATAAATTTTATACAGTCCATCCAGAACCAGTGAATTCGGGCTGACCATGCCGATCACCTTTTTGTTTTCGATGACCGGTGCCCTGACCAGATCATAGGTTGCAAACAGTCGGGAACAGTGGCGGATGTCCATTTCCGGCCGGACGCTGATGACCGGTTTCTGCATCACTTCATAGACGTTGACCCGGGATGGCGAGCGATCCTTGGCCAGGACATGCCGGGCAATATCCCCGGAGGTGATCAATCCGTATTCGTCTTCCTCATAGCGTTTGTTGATCACCAGCACCGAAGTGCCCAGTGTTTTCATGGTGTTCAGGGCTTCCGCAATCGTGGCGATGCCGTCGATGGTGCCAAAGGACGTTCTCATGATATCTTTCACGCGGATGACATTGGTTTTGTGGCTCATAATTCTTTCTCCAGTTCCTGGGTCAGTTTCTCGACCTGATGCATGACGCCGATGGCATCCTCGACATTGATCTGGAAAGCGATTCCGGTGCCGGGCTTGCTGTCGAACTTGGCGGCGCTGGCAATTTTTTCCAGTATCTTCCGGCTGAGGTGCTCCTCCACCAGAAAAAGCAGCACATCGCGCTGGGTTTCCAGGGTCAGGCCGAAAAAGGTTTTGGACTGCTTGAGGCCTTCGCCGCGGGCATGGTTGATGACGGTGGCGCCCTTGGCGCCGTATTCCCTGGCCGTGTTCAAAACCAGATCGGTTTTGTCATCCTGGACCAGGGCAACAATCAGTTTAAAGTGCATGATATTACCTTACTAGAGTTTAGAGTAAGCAACATTGTTCCACCGTATATTTTCGGGTGAAATAAAGTTGCTATTTTGTTCATACTGCCCGTTAGAGCTTGTTCTATACGCTGATTGCTGCATCCTGCTC
>JANEMG010000458.1 GCA_024511045.1 Gammaproteobacteria bacterium
CCCCCCTTGGAAAGCGCCGAACAAAACATCGCGCATAACGATTGAAAATTGCCCCATGCCCCTGCGCCGCAAGCCGGAAGGACCCTGCCCACATCACAAGTACTGATCCACCCCTTTCTCCGCCGCGATCAGGTCCGTATCCTGGATGCGCCGTTCGAGACGCTTGCGGTTTTCGGCCTCCCTGGACCGATCGTGTTCACGGTGCCAAAGATGCAGTACCGGCACGGCATAACGGCCGTCGCGCCGTTCAACACCCGCCCTGTACAGCCGGACTGCCAAATCGGCATCCTCATGCCCCCAACCCTGGAAACCTTCATCGAAACCATTGACACGCACAAAATCTTTTTTCCACACCCCAAGATTGCAGGTCTTCACTCCCTGCCACTGGCGGGGCCGGCGCTCCCGCCAGTGCCCGGACGGCGAAAGAAAGACCAGCGGCAGCAAGCGGTTGACCTCGCCCCGCAACCGGGCAAGCAACCATTTCCGCAGCGGCCATTGCCAAATGCCCTCCCCGGAAAACTCTACCGCATGAGTCAACTTTTCGCTCAACAATATCCGGTTGCCGGCAACCAGACTGGCGGGTCTGGCCAATTGCCGATGCCTGTCGACCCAGTAGGGTGACGGAATGCAATCGCCATCGAGAAACAGCAGGTAATCCCCTGTCGAGGCAGCAACGGCTTTATTCCTTGCCCGTGCGGCCTGAAATCCCCGGTCCGGTTGCCAGACATGCTCGACCGGGCAAGGAGCATTCGCTCCCTGGGCGGTAATACAGTCCGATGTCTCCTGTGCGGATCCATCATCGGCGACAATAATTTCCGCAGGCGGCTGATCTTGATGAAACAACCCATCGAGCACACGCCGCAGGGCTGAAGGCCGATTGTAGGTGGTTATGATGACAGAAATTTTCATTTATGCTGTGTATCGCCATGCCTTCTCTGCGCCTGTTTCTCGATCAGCTTGGCATACTTGAAATAGGACCCCAGGGCATTGAGTATGGATATGCTAAGGCCATCCAGCCCTGCCAACACACCTCTTTTGACGAGATAATGCTTGGCAAAGGAAATCATGCCATGAATCACAGGGGTAAATGTAGAAACTTTCTTGCCATTGTTGAACAGGGTCTCAGCCTGCCAGTCGGAATACAGATTCAGGCGATTGATCATGTCCCGAAGATCCCTGAAGGAGTAATGCAGAATATGTTCATTCAACCTCCGCAGCCGGGCCGTCTGAATGCGGGCATGGGTCTTCACCTGGGAAAAATCGGTTTTGTTTTTATTGAATATCCGGCAGATATAATCCGGATACCAGCCGGCAACCTTGATCCATTTGCCATGCAGATGATTTTTCCTCCGGCATTCATAGGCTTCGACGGCAGGATTCTGCAGATCCAGCTGCGGCAGTCTTTCGATCAAATCGGAACCGAGTATCTCGTCCTGGTCCAGATTGATGATCCAGTCGTGTTTGCAGTGCAGCACTCCCAGGCTGCGCTGCGGGCCATCGCCCAGATAATCATGATCGATGACTCTGGCACCCAATTTCCTGGCGATATCAACCGTGCTATCATCACTGTGTGAGTCGACGACGACGACATCGTCGCAGACCTGGAACAGGGATTCGAGGCAGCGCTCGAGATACTCCTCGCCATTATAAGTGATGACCACACCGCTGAATTTATTCATTTCCGGCACGGCAGCTGTTTTGCCCTGGCGTTCCTGTCATACGCTCGCAGCTCGACACAAGTGATTGGGTAGCGCACTGGTAATTCCTGTAAAATTTTTCCTGATTACGCCTGATTACGTATGACCATCAGCTTTGCTGAAACCTTATAATTTCTGTCATCCCGACGCTAGGACTGCCTATTACCCATAAGTCATCGCACACAATATTACCCCCCATCCTGCAGCATGAAACCAGTACACATAAACTGTAAGGCGGTATACCCTTGCCACATT
>JANEMG010000171.1 GCA_024511045.1 Gammaproteobacteria bacterium
TTATTGGTCTTATCGACATCAATGCAACACCTGATTTATATTGATGAGCATAGGATGACAGTTATTAATCGACCGCTGTTTTTCACTTTGGGAAATGGCTGAAGCTTGTGGGTAATCAGGTAGATTTTTGCATCCACTGGCGAGCAAATAAAAACCAGTTGATTCCCACCAGCATCAGCCAATGTCAAATTGATGAACGAAGTCCACCAATGCCAAGCCATCCCAGAGGCTCTGTCATCCTGCGCTTATCTGCAGCCAGGTTAGAAGGCGTTATAACCTGGCTGGCTGCGAATGATCGACAAGAAAGGGCAAATTATTCACTGTCATTCGCGCATTGACACCGCTCGAAATGCGCGTTTCTGCCTTTAGAGAATCTGGATAGTTCAGCGGACATTTCGATCAACGGAAGAATTCTTCAATGGATCCGCATGGCCAACGACCTTCAAGATCCCTCCTTATCTTCGGGA
The DNA here is from genome assembly GCA_024511045.1 of Gammaproteobacteria bacterium. Taxonomy (GTDB): domain Bacteria; phylum Pseudomonadota; class Gammaproteobacteria; order Methylococcales; family Methylomonadaceae; genus JANEMG01. The sequence continues at coordinate 468 of JANEMG010000171.1, forward strand.
CGACAGAACCGCTTTGGTCTGACGCTGCGCTGATACCTGCCAGGTTGGCAATACTCGCCAGACGCCCGTTGCTGACGCAGCTCCCCGATGCAATTGCAAGCCCGTCGCTCACCAGCGTCCGGGACGGGATGCAAGGTGCGCCTCAACTCCAGTGAATCACCAGCTCAACCCTAACAGCAGGAATACGGCGACAATCATGATGGTCGCTGCATTCTGAAAAATGCCGTCCCAATGCTGGCGCTGGCTGTCCCGCATCAACTCCTCGATGCGATTGGTTATCTGATCCTGCATATGAATACGTGTCATCATTTTCTTGGCCTCTCTGCAATGCATCCAGCGTCAATGTAAACGCCTCATCAATGTTTATAACTTCTCATTTGTCCCACCAATACTCCCTGTATTTCCACCCGTTCAGAGGCATAGCGCATCGGCTGCATTTCCCGGTTGGCTGGAATCAGCACGGTTTCGTGCGGATACTGCTCGATATGCTTGAGCGTCGCCTCGGCCTTGTCGATCAGGGCGACGACTATTTCCCCGTTCCTGGCATGGCTGCGCTGCTCGACGATCACCCAGTCACCGGGAAAAATACCGTCATCGATCATCGAATCTCCTTTCACCTGAAGGATATAACAGGTCTTGTCGGTCTTCAGCTGCTCGGGTATCTGCATGTGGGTGATATCTTCGATCGCCTCGATCGGCTTGCCGGCGGCTATGGTGCCGACCAAGGGCAGTTCACAGGCGCCGGAAGTGCAATGTTCATGCTCTGCCAGAGCCAGCTCGGTCAAGCGTACGCCCCGCTGCTTCCTGTTGGGCGCCTCCACCAGTCCCGCCTCGATCAGCCCCTGTATATGCTTGTGCAGGGATCCCCTGGATTTCAGGCCCATTGCCCGGCATAATTCTTCCAGCGTCGGCGGAGCGGAAAACTGTTCCTGGCTGTTGAGCAGAAAATCCAGCACCTGCTGCTGTTTGCGGGTAATATTGTATCTAAACGCCACGCTTGTTCTCCATTTGTTTCGTTTACGATAACACAAGAACAAAAAGAGAACAAGTGTTTTATTCCTGAATTTAATGTGTTGCCCGCACTTGTTGAAACCGAATATCAACCTCCGCCTGGCCGATGGACATGGCGTCGAACTCAGACGTCCCGGCCGCCGTTTCCCGACATAGAATTGAGCCATGCCTGTCCCTTCTGAAATAAACCGTCTTGCCAAAACCATGCGAACCTGGCGCAGGCATCTGCACCAATTTCCGGAAACCGCCTATGCCGAGCACGACACTGCCGACTACATCGCCAGCAGACTGCAGGATTTCGGGCTGACCGTGCACCGCGGCCTGGCAGGTACCGGCATCGTCGCCACGTTGACCGCAGGCAATGGCAGCACAGCCATTGCCCTGAGAGCAGACATGGACGCACTGGACATCGAGGAGCAAAACGACTTTTGCTACAAATCCCGTCATGCGGGAAAAATGCACGCCTGCGGACACGACGGGCATTCCGCCATGCTGCTGGGCGCCGCGCGATACCTGGCGCAAACCAGAAAGTTCAATGGCACGGTGCATTTCATCTTCCAGCCAGCCGAGGAAGGCCGCGCCGGTGCGAAGCGCATGCTGGAGGAGGGTTTGTTCGATCTGTTTCCGGTGGACAGCATCTATGGCATGCACAACTTTCCGGATGTCCCGGCCGGGCATTTCGCGGTAAAGCCGGGGCCGATGATGGCGGCATACGACTGCTTCGAAATTCACATCACCGGCCAGGCCAGCCACGCCGCCATGCCGCACCTGGGAAAGGACCCCACCATTGCCGCGGCGCAGATCATCACGGCCCTGCAGGGCATCATCGGGCGCAGCATCGATCCGGCCGATGCCGCGGTGATCAGCATCACCCAGATGCATGCCGGCAACACCTGGAATGCCATTCCCGAGTCGGTCGTTCTGCGCGGCACCTGCCGTTGTTACAGCAGTACGGTACAGGAACGACTGAAGACCCGCATCAAGGAACTTGTGGCGGCGCTATGCCAGGGCTATGACATCGATTCGATGCTTGTCTTCAACCCGGAAAATCCAGGCTACCCCGTCACCAGCAACAGCGAACGGGAAAGCCGAATCGCCGCCCAGGTCGCTGCGGCAGTGGCCGGCGCCGGGCATGTCGATCTGCAGCCGACGCCCAGCATGGGTTCGGAGGATTTTGCCTTTTTCCTGCAGGAAAAACCCGGCTGTTATATCTGGATCGGCAACGGTTCATCGGAAGGCGGCTGCCTGCTGCACAATCCCCGCTATGATTTCAACGATGAAATCCTGCCCATCGGCGCGGCCTATTGGGCGAGGCTGGTGGAAACGGTTCTGGCTTGAAAGGGTATTGTGCTTGCTGACCTTAAGAGCCGTGAATTGTCATTTCCAGAAATGGGAGAAATCCTGTACGCCAGACCGACGCTCAAACACCAAGATCTCTCCTTATACAGCACCTGTTTTCCTTTTCCGATGGGCAAGTCTGTTATACGATTGAAAATTTCTTGAACAAGTACGAACTGAAAGATGGATGCAAAAATAGGTGCTGTACTGGCATCGGGATGACAAAGGTGCGTCGGGGTGACAAGGGACGCGTCAATCAGGAAGAGTCATCCTTTTTGTCCATGGTCAGCATGTGGCTCATTTTTTCGGCTTTGGCTTTCAGATAGGCGACATTGTCACTGTGATACTCGGTCTCTATGGGAATCCTGTCCGTCACGTCGATGCCCAGTTTCTTCAGTTCATCGATCTTTTTCGGATTGTTGGTGATCAGCCGGATCGATTCGATTCCCAGGTCCTTCAGAATCAACGCCGCTATCGTGTATTCCCGTTCATCCGCTCGATGGCCCAGATGAATATTGGCATCGACGGTGTCCATGCCCTGGTCCTGCAGATTATAGGCCTGCAGTTTCTTCAGCAGACCGATGCCGCGTCCTTCCTGCCGCAGGTAGATCAGCACCCCGCAACCGGATTCATCGATCATCTGCAGGGCCATATCCAGCTGCTCGCCGCAATCGCAGCGCCGCGACCCCAGTACGTCACCAGTGAAGCACTCGGAATGTATGCGCACCGGCACCAGCCGCTGGCCGCGTACTTCTCCCTTGACCAGGGCGACATGTTCTTTTTTGTCGACATTGTTGGCATAGTAATGCAGGATAAACTCCCCATGGCGGGTCGGTATCCTGGTCTGTACTAGATTTTTCAGTTCTGGCTGCACTCCGCTCTTCCTGCCTTGTTCTTTGTATGCCGGCAAACCCGCCATGCCCCTTCGACGCCTTGACCCAGCAAGACAGCCACATATCCTGGCACAGCAAAGAATCCGGTTTTCAACTTTCTGCCACCCCCTTATGTAGCCGGTGGACACATTCAGTTACCTGAAGACACCTATTTTACAGAATTCATTGCCTCGGCAAGAAGAAAGTTTTCACATCGCGGCGACGCCCGGTTGAAACAGCCAGTAAACCATCCATACCCCCCTTGGAATAACCGCCCATCGCAGACCCGCCATTTTTTTCATAGACCGAAATTATGCAGAGATACACCAAAATTTTGCTCAGAATATAGCGCATCCTCTGCACAATACTCCGCCAAAGCCCTTTGAAGAACTTTTTCAATGAAGCGTAAGGGACTGATAGAAATATATATTCCTTTAATTTTTCCCTGCTGTCTGTATTCATGGCATGCGCGTTGCAATGATTTGACTCGAAGCCGCGACAAACATTCAGCATTTCCATGCCGTGTTTGTTCAAGCCAACAATCGATCAGGAGTCAGCAATGAAAATATTATTGAACAAAGAACGCGTGGCAGCCGTGCTGTTCGTACTGCTTTTCCTCATGGCCACCGGCGTACCGGCGGCAAGGACTGCAGGCAATAGCGAGCGCATCGGCCCCAAGGTGCGCGCCCTGGCGCAAACATCGGAGACAGGCTTTGTCGACGTCATCGTCACCTATAAAACCATGCCGGCCCAGGCGGAAAACCATCGCATCGCCAATCTGGGCGCAACAACGAAACGCGCCTACCAAAAGCTGCCGATGCGCGCATTGCGTATTCCCACGCATGCCCTGGAGGCGCTCGCCAACAATAAAAACATCCAGTTTGTCAGCGATGACGGCGAAGTGCAGGGGTTCTCGCAATCGGCGCGCCAGACCGCCAACATGCCTGCTGATAATGAGGCAAATGGTGCCTTCAAGGGTGACGGCATCCGCGTTGCCATCATCGATTCGGGTGTCAGCGTCCATGACGATCATCCTGGCAATATCTATCAATACAGCTTCCTGGGCGGCGCCTTCCATGCCCCTGCCCTGGCGGATGGGGCAATTATCAGTTTCAACGACCAGCCCCTGATCGACGATTTCGGCCATGGCACCCATATCGCCGGCATCGTCACCGGCGACGGTTCACAGTCCAAACAGCATAGAAACGCCGGTATCGCCCAGGAATCCCTGCTGCTTTCCCTGCAGGTCTTGAATGCCTATGGCATGGGGGAAGTCTCCGATGTCATCGCCGCGCTGGACTGGCTGCTGCAGTATGGCCAGTATTTCGATGTCCAGGTGGTCAACATGTCGCTGGGCAAGGCCGTGGAGACATCAGCGGCGCTGGCCCCCCTGGTGCAGGCCGTGGAAGCGGTCTGGGATGCAGGTTTTGTGGTGGTGGTATCGGCGGGCAACTACGGCCTGGCAGGTCATTTCACGATCTCCAGCCCCGGCAACTCACGCAAGGTGATCACCGTGGGCTCGCTGACCGACAGCGGCACCGGCACCGATTTCTCTGACGACTATGTGTCCACCTATTCATCACAGGGCCCGACCGGTTACGATCATTTTCTCAAACCGGATCTGATTGCCCCGGGCAACCGCCTGACCGCCACCATTCCGGAGACCGCCAAGCTGCGCATAGACCTGCCGGAGCGCGTGGAACTCTGCTCGGTGAAAAAATGCACCGATGATTACCTGCAACTGTCCGGCACCAGCATGGCGGCGGCCATGGTTTCCGGCACCGCGGCACGCATGCTGGAGAAGGATCCCACGCTGAGCCCGGACACCGTCAAGGCCCGCCTGATGCGTTCGGCGCGCAAGATCGCAGGCGACCCGACCGCCACTGGCGCAGGCGTACTGGATATCGATGCCGCGATGAATGAAACCGGCATCATGACCACCGCCGCGCTGTCACCGACGATGCAGCGCTCCGAGGAGGGCGAAGTGC
>JANEMG010000007.1 GCA_024511045.1 Gammaproteobacteria bacterium
TTATTGAGTTTTGGAGCGCCTATCATAACAAATAGGCACCAGACACGCCCCTCCTTATCCCCTTGTTTTGGCGCCAGTTAGCCAAAAAATTCACTGGTTTTTCGAGTTTTGCATTTACCTCGATAGTCCTTTTAATTCTTTTTGAACATATCAATAATGCGCTATAGTGTGCTGCCGGTCGCGTCCCGGATTTTTTTACCTGCAAATCAAGGAAAGTGCAGCAGCAGTTTTGCAAGAACCGGCATGCTGAAATCGTTTATCGAAGCTTCATCATAAAAGGACAATACTGCTGCAGGAGCACTGAAGGCGCCCTTTTTCTCTCTCGAATTTAACCGCAACTTCCTCAGTCCCGGACTGCTGTTTCCTGAAAACACCAGTCTGGCACACAACGCTACAGGAGCCCCCGCTTGGAATTGATACAAATAGCCGCCGGAGCAGTCGTCGGACTCATCATTGGCTTGACTGGCGTGGGTGGTGGATCGCTGATGACCCCCATTCTGGTGCTGGGTTTTGGCATTACCCCCGCCATCGCAGTGGGTACAGACCTGCTCTATGCCGCCATAACAAAATCCAGCGGCGTCTATTTCCATCAGAAAAACGGCACCGTCGACTGGCAGATCGTCAAACTCCTGGGTTCCGGCAGCATTCCGTTTTCCCTGCTGACCATTGTTTTCCTGGAATTTCTGCACGACCAGGACATTGATTACGAACAATACATGATCATGACCCTGAGCTTTATGCTCATCATCACTGCCCTCATCGTCATCAGCAAAACCCGGTTGCTGGCGTTCATTCACGGGCGCCATGCTGGAAACCCCCTGATCTGCGCAATTCGCCGCTACCGCCCGCAAATCACCATCATTGCCGGTTGCGCCCTGGGCATACTGGTCACCCTGTCATCCGTCGGCGCAGGAGCGATAGGGTCAGCAATTTTGTTCTTGCTCTATCCACGCCATAAACCCATCAGAATTGTCGGCACGGATCTCGCTCATGCCGTGCCATTGACGGCCATCGCCGGTTTCGGCCATTTGCATTTCGGCACCGTAGATGCCGAATTACTGGGCGGATTGCTGCTGGGAGGAATTCCGGCTATTTATCTGGGCAGCCTGATCGGCAAAAAACTGCCCGACCACATCTTGCGTCCATTGATATCCATCATTTTATTATTGATGGGTATAAAACTTGTCCTGTAAAATCCGTCAAAGTTCTTTCGACAATGTGTTTCTGCTAAAATATGACACGAGAATTCAATCTCGACTATTCTATAACAAAATCTGCCTGGTAATAATTATGACCTTTGTAGTCACAGAAAACTGTATCAAATGCAAATTTACTGATTGTGTTGATGTCTGCCCCGTCGATTGTTTTCATGAAGGACCCAATTTCCTGGTCATCGATCCCGATGAATGCATCGACTGCACGCTCTGCGAACCAGAATGTCCAGCAGAAGCAATTTTTGCCGAGGATGAGGTACCTGAAGGCATGGAGAATTTTATTGAACTCAATGCCGAACTTTCCCAAAAATGGCCCAGTATCACGGAAGTCAAGGACCCTCTGCCGGATGCCGATGAATGGAATGGAAAAAGCGGGAAACTGCAGTACCTGGAAAAATAAGCAAACGCCTGCAGCGTCGTCAGGAATGAATCGAGCATAAAAAAGCCGGATAGGAATCCGGCTTTTTTATGCTTTCTTTTCAGTTGCCCGCCTTACTCGGCGAACTCTTCTTCTGCCGGCCTGTCGACCAATTCCACATAGGCCATTGGCGCCGCATCGCCGACCCGATAGCCGCACTTGATGATGCGCAGATAGCCACCAGGCCGTTCCTTGTAGCGCGGCCCCAATTCGTTGAACAGTTTCGAAACCATTTCCCGATCCCGCAACTTGGCGAATGCCTTGCGCCGCCTCGCGACACTGTCCTCTTTGGACAGCGTAATCAAGGGCTCGGCGTGGCCTCTAAGCTCTTTCGCTTTGGCCAGGGTGGTCTTGATCAGTTCGTGGCGGAACAAGGATGTGACCATATTACTGAACAGCGCCTTACGATGGCTGCTGTTTTTATTTAATTTTCTTCCAGATTTACGATGTCTCATTATGAGAAAACCTTATATTCCAAGTTAAATCCAATAAATATTGTTCAGTGTTCGGCAAGATTTTCTGGCGGCCAGTTTTCCAGACGCATTCCAAGTGACAAGCCTTTCATTGCCAGAACATCTTTGATTTCAGTCAATGACTTTTTACCCAGATTGGGTGTTTTCAACAATTCGACTTCGGTACGCTGAATCAGATCGCCAATATAAAAGATATTTTCCGCCTTCAGGCAATTGGCGGAACGCACCGTCAGTTCCAGATCATCGACAGGACGCAACAGCACGGGGTCGAATTCCGGTTCCGGTTTTTTCTCGGGTTCCTTCACCTGCTCATTGACCTTTTCAAAGTCAACAAATACCGACAACTGATCATGCAAAATCGTGGCAGCCAGCTTGATGGTTTCCTCCGGATCGACTGTACCGTTGGTTTCCAGATCAATTATCAGCTTGTCCAGATTGGTCCGCTGCGCAACACGTGCACTTTCCACCTGGTAAGCGACTTTCGCCACCGGACTGTATAGCGCATCGATATGCAGTGCGCCGACAACGTTCGTTTCCGACTGCTCTTTGCGCAGACTTGCCGGCTCATAACCCCTGCCACGCTTGACATGGATCTTCATGTCCAGGTCGCCAGCCTGGGTAAGATTAGCGATGTGCAGATCGGGATTGACGATTTCAACATCGTGAGGCAGGTCGAAATCCGCAGCAGTGACAGAACCCGTTTCGTTTTTGACCAGCTGCAACTCGATTTCGTCACGGTCATGCAGAACGATGGCCAGCTTTTTCAGGTTGAGAAGAATATCGATGACATCTTCTTGAACGCCCTCGATGGTCGTATATTCGTGCTGAACACCCTTGATTTCAACATCGGTTACAGCACAACCCGGTATCGAGGACAACAGAACTCTTCGCAGAGCATTCCCCAGGGAATGGCCAAAGCCACGTTCCAGCGGCTCGATGACAATTCTTGAGTGGTTTGGTGACTTGCTAACTACTTCTACCAGACGAGGCTTGAGTAATTCAGAAATACTATTCTGCATTTAGTTTCCTCAGATGTATCTATTACTTGGAGTAAAGCTCGACAACCAGTTGTTCGTTGATTTCGCTGCCCAGATCGACCCGATCCGGCAGGGATTTGAATGTTCCGGACATCTCTTTGACATTGACTTCAACCCACGAAGGCATGCCATATTGCTCGGCGACAGTCAATGCATCGATGATACGCTGTTGCTTCTTGGCTTTCTCTCTGATAGAAATGACATCCCCTGGAGCCACCTGACAGGAAGGGATATTGTTGATGCTGCCGTTCACCAGTATTGCTTTATGACTGACCAGTTGCCTGGCTTCCGCCCTGGTAGCGGCAAAACCCATGCGATAGACGACATTGTCCAGTCTGCCCTCCAGCAGATTCAGCAGGTTTTCACCGGTGGAACCCTTCTGCAAGGCTGCTTTTTTATAATAATTACGAAACTGTTTTTCCAGTACGCTGTAGATCCGGCGCATTCTTTGCTTGGCTCTCAACTGCAGCGCATAGTCCGAGGTTCTGGTACGTTTGGTGCCGTGCTGGCCTGGACGTTGATCAAGTTTGCATTTGCCCTCCAGAGACTTGCCCCTGCTTTTAAGAAAAAGGTCAGTCCCTTCTCTGCGACTCAATTTACATTTTGGCCCAAGATATCTTGCCATAATTAACTACTCCAGATTTCTAAACGCGGCGTTTCTTTGGTGGACGACAACCATTGTGAGGAATAGGCGTCACATCAAAAATATTGTTGATTTTAAATCCCAGATTGTTTAGCGACCGGACCGCCGATTCACGCCCTGGACCTGGTCCCTTGATCATTACATCGAGATTTTTCATGCCATATTCCAATGCCACGCTGCCGGCTTTTTCAGCAGCGACCTGAGCGGCAAATGGGGTGCTTTTTCGGGATCCCCTGAAACCGGAACCACCAGAAGTCGCCCAGGAAAGTGCATTGCCTTTTCTGTCGGTGATGGCTACGATGGTGTTATTGAATGATGCGTGTATATGCGCCACACCATCCGCTACTTCTTTTTTGATCCTTTTTTTTGTACGGCTTGGACTCGCCATAATGTCTACCTCTCAGTCGGAATTTTATTTTCTAATTGGCTTGCGCGGGCCTTTACGGGTACGGGCATTGGTTCTCGTTCTTTGTCCTCTGAGGGGCAAACCGCGGCGATGCCTGATCCCGCGATAACAGCCAAGATCCATCAGCCGCTTGATATTCATCGATACTTCACGGCGCAAATCACCTTCCACCGTCATGTTTTTGATCACGCTGCGTATCGATTCCAACTGGTCTTCCGTCAGATCCTTGATTTTCATGGAAGGTGCTATCCCAACTTCCTTGCATATTTCATTCGCTGTAGGACGCCCCACACCATAGATCGCTGTCAAAGCTATTTCAGCATGTTTATGATCTGGTACATTGATTCCGGCAATACGTGCCATTTAGATACTCCCGAATGGTATATCAAAGTTAAGCGCCGAATAATAACATCTTGCAGTTATCAGCGCAACAAATTCCTAACCTTGTCGTTGCTTATGCCGGCCGTCTTTACAGATGACCCGGACTACCCGATTTCTTCTGATAATTTTGCAATTTCTGCAAATTTTTTTCACTGATGCGCGAACTTTCACGGTCGACTCCTAATTTATTCTCTTAATGATTGTCAGGTTTTCAAATTGGCCTTTTTCATCAGACCCTCATACTGCTGGGACATCAAGTGGGTTTGCATCTGGGATATAAAATCCATGACCACAACCACGATAATCAGCAGCGAAGTCCCGCCAAAGTAGAACGGGACATTCCAGTATACGATAAGAAACTCAGGCAACAGACAGACGGCTGTGATATAGAAAGCGCCAGCCAGCGTCAAGCGGGTCATCACTTTGTCAATATAAGCGGTAGTCTGCTGGCCTGGACGTATACCAGGCAGAAAGGCTCCGGATTTTTTCAGATTCTCGGCCGTTTCCTTGGAGTTGAAAACCAGCGCGGTATAGAAAAAACAGAAAAAGATAATCGCTGCGGCATAAAACAGCACGTATACCGGCTGCCCGGGCGATAGCGTCATCGCCACGTCCTGCAGCCAGGTAAAACCTTCGGCATTGCCAAACCAGCCGGCAATGGTCGCCGGAAACAGGATGATGCTGGACGCGAAGATGGGTGGAATGACACCAGCCATATTCAGTTTCAACGGCAGAAAACTGCTCTGCCCGGCATACATGCGTTTTCCCTGTTGCCGCTTCGGATAATTGATGATGATGCGTCTCTGCCCTCGCTCGACGAACACCACCAGTGCCGTTACCGCTATTGCCAGTAAAAACAGGACGATGATGAAGGCGGCATTCAATTCACCGGTTCTGGCCAGTTCCAGGGTACCCCCGATGGCGGACGGCAGACCGGCGACGATACCGGCAAAGATAATCAGCGATATGCCATTGCCCAGGCCTCGCTCGGTGACCTGTTCGCCCAGCCACATCAGGAAAATGGTACCGGTCACCAGGGTTATCGTCGTGATGACGATGAAATGCAGGCCTGGATTGTTGACCACGGACAACCCGCCCGCCGTCTGGTTCTGCAAGGCGATGGAGACGCCAATGGCCTGAAAAGTGGCCAGGACCACCGTACCATAGCGCGTGTACTGGGAAATTTTCCGGCGTCCGGCCTCCCCTTCCTTTTTGATCTGCTCCATCGAAGGGATGACCACGGTCATCAACTGCATGATAATCGAAGCCGATATATAGGGCATGATCCCCAAAGCGAACAGACTCAACCGCTTCAAGGCGCCACCGGAGAACATATTGAACATCTCCAGGATCGACCCGCCCTGCTGTTCGAACATCAGCGCCAGGGCCTTGGGATCGATACCGGGCACCGGAATATGCGCACCTACCCGGTAAACAAAGAAGGCCCCCAAAACGAACAACAGCCGGGACCGCAATTCGGCAAATTTGCCGATATTGTCCTTCATTTGTGATCTTGTCGTACTCACTTACGCCTCTACTTTGCCGCCAGCGGCTTCGATGGCCGCCTTGGCACCCGCGGTCACTTTGACACCCTGAACAGAAACCGGCCTGGTCACTTCACCGGACTTGATGATTTTTGCCGTCTTGGTAAAGGCCGGTACGATGTTGGCTTTCACCAGGGCTGGCAGATCCACGATGCTGTCGGCCAGGCCGTTCAGCTCATTCAAGCGAACTTCCGCTGAATATTTCTTTTTTCTGGAGACAAAGCCAACCTTCGGCAAGCGACGCTGCAGTGGCATCTGACCACCTTCGAAACCAACCTTGTGGAAACCGCCGCTTCTGGATTTCTGTCCCTTATGGCCTCTGCCGCAGGTTTTGCCAAGCGTCGAACCGATACCACGGCCAACGCGTTTGGCTTTTTTCCGTGAACCTTCGCTCGCCTGAATAGTATTTAAAAACATCACCCTTCCTCAACATTAACCATATAGGCTATTTTATTGATCATGCCGCGGTTTTCAGCGGTATCGAGAACCTCGACGGTTTGACTGATTTTGCGCAGACCAAGCCCTCTCAGGCAGGCCTGATGCTTTTTCAAACGCCCGATCTTGCTCTTCGTCATCGTTACTTTTATGGTTTTTTCTGACATGCCTGTTATCCCGTGATCTCTTCCACAGAAAGCCCGCGTTTCGCGGCAATTTGTTTGGCGTCGTGCATGCTGGTCAACCCCTCGATGGTCGCGCGAACAACATTGATGGGGTTGTTGGTACCGATGCATTTCGCCAGTACATTGTGCACACCGACGACCTCGAAGACCGCGCGCATCGCCCCGCCGGCAATGATACCGGTACCTTCGGAAGCCGGCTGCATATAAACCTTGGCGGCGCCCTTGCTGGCCATGACAGGATACTGCAGGGTGTCGCCCTTGAGATGTACTTTGCGCATGTCTCTGCGGGCTTTTTCCATCGATTTCTGGATTGCCACCGGTACTTCGCGTGCCTTGCTGATACCATAACCGACCCGGCCTTCGCCATCGCCAACCACTGTCAGGGCTGTGAAACCAAAGACCCTACCGCCTTTCACCACTTTTGCAACACGCCTGACAGAAACCAGTTTTTCCTGCAAACCGTCCGCACTGCCCTGCTGAGAAGGTACTGTAGCCATTCTAATCTCCTAAAATTTCAAACCGCATTCGCGGGCTGCATCTGCCAATGCCTTGACACGACCATGATATTTGAAGCCCGAGCGATCGAAGGCGACTTCAGTGATGCCGGCCGCCAAGGCCTTTTCCGCAATCTGCTTGCCGACGGCTTTGGCAGCATCAATGTTGCCGGTGCTTTTCACAGCCGATTTGATATCGGATTCGAGCGTCGATGCACTGACTACTGTTTGCGTGCCATCTTCATTGATTACCTGCGCATAGATATGCTGAGGCGTTCTGTGTATTGTCAGCCGCTTTGCACCGATCTTCTTGATTTTACTCCGCAGTTTTAATGCGCGTTTCAAGCGGGATGTTTTTTTATCCATCAATATACCTTACTTCTTCTTAGCTTCTTTTCTAACGACATGTTCATCGGCATATCTAACACCTTTGCCCTTGTAGGGCTCCGGCGACCGGTAGGCCCTGATTTCCGCGGCGATCTGCCCCACTTTCTGCTTGTCACAGCCCTTGATTGAAATTTCTGTCTGGCTGGGCGTTTCGACCTCGATGCCATCCGGAATATTGAAATCGATCGGGTGCGAGAAGCCGAGGGTCAGGTTCAATACCTTGCCTTTGACCTGGGCGCGGTAACCGACGCCGATCAGATTCAGTTTTTTCTCGAATCCCTTGACCACACCCGTCACCATATTGTCGACGACGGCACGAGTCGTTCCCGCCAGGGCATTGGCCCGCTTATCCTTTTCGTCCCATTTGACATGGACGACATTGTCTTCGATAGTCAGACTGACCAAGGGGTGCACCGTGTGTGAAAGCTCCCCCCTGGAACCTTTTACTGTCACTTTGGCGCCGTCGATCTTGATATCGATCCCCGCCGGAATCACTACCGGATTTTTCGCAATTCTTGACATTGAACTGTCCTAATTATTTAACAAACAGTACAAATAACTTCACCGCCATGACCAATCGCCCGCGCGGCTCTATCGGTCATCACACCTTTCGATGTGGAAACGATCGTTATTCCCAATCCGCCAAGAACCTTTGGCAGCTCGTCTTTCGATTTATAGATACGCAAACCAGGCCTGCTGACCCGCTTCACCTTTTCTATCACAGGCATGCCATGGTAATACTTCAGAACAATGGTCATATCGGCACGGTTGCCATTGGTCTCTACCGAATAGTCGGTAATGTAGCCTTCTTCCTTCAAAACTTTTGCGATAGCCATCTTTAGCTTGGATGACGGCAAGGTGATGCTTTTTTTCACAGCTTTCTGACCATTTCTTATACGTGTCAGCATATCTGCAATCGGATCTGTCATACTCATCTTTTAATTCTCCAGATACATTATAACCAACAGGTATTACCAGCTCGCCTTGACCAGCCCAGGCACATCGCCACGCATTGTCGCTTCGCGCAGCTTGTTCCTGCCCAGACCGAACTTACGGTAATAGCCATGCGGCCGACCTGTAATGTTACAGCGATTTCGCAATCTTGAAGAACTGGAATCTCTGGGCAACTTTTGCAATTGCAAATGCGCCGTCTCTTTCTCTTCATAGGATGCATTGGGATCTCTAATAATCGCTTTCAGAGATTTCCGTTTTGCCTGATATTTCTGTACCGCCTTGATGCGCTTGTTTTCGCGCGCAATCATTGATTTCTTTGCCATAACCGTGCCTTAGTTTTTGAATGGAAAATTAAACAGTTTCAACAACGCCAACCCTTCTTCGTTCGATGTGGCCGATGTCGTAATTGTAATATCCATTCCGCGCAGCGCATCAATTTTGTCGTAATCGATTTCAGGAAAAACAATCTGCTCCTTGATCCCCATCGAGTAATTGCCACGCCCATCGAAACTTTTCGGACTCAAGCCCCGGAAATCACGAATACGTGGTATCGCAATACTGATAAGCCGGTCCAAAAATTCATACATTCTATCGCTTCTCAAGGTGACTTTACAACCAATGGGCATGTCATCACGTATCTTGAAGCCAGCGATGGATTTCCGCGCCTTGGTGACGACGGGTCTTTGCCCGGCAATCTTCTCCATGTCGGACAAGGCGGCCTGCATGACCTTTTTGTCTGCGACGGCTTCGCCGACCCCCATATTCAGGGTGATCTTGGTGATTTTTGGTGCCTGCATCAGCGACTTATAGCCGAATTGCTGCATCAATGCCGGCAATACGGTCTCTTTGTAAACTGTTTCTAGTCTAGCCATGATTGATCTACTCTACCTTATGAATCAACGACTTCATTCGTTGATCTAAAAAATCTGACTTTTTTGCCATCTTCCAGAAACTTAAAGCCTACACGGTCTGCTTTTTTGGTTTCAGAATTGTACAATCCGATATTGGAGATATGAATGGGCATGTCTTTGTCGATAATGCCACCGGCAATGCCCTGGTTGGGATTGGGTTTCTGATGCTTCTTCACCCGGTTGATGCCCTGGACCAGTACCTTGTCGACACCGACCAGTTTCACCACGGTGCCACGTTTGCCCTTGTCTTTTCCGGTGCGAACGATTACCTCATCACCCTTTTTAATTCTCTGCATTTTGGAACCTCCGGCCTATAGCACTTCAGGTGCAAGTGAAATGATTTTCATGAAATTTTCACCACGCAATTCACGCGTCACCGGACCAAATATACGCGTTCCAATCGGTTGCAGCTGGTTATTCAATATCACGGCGGCATTGCCATCGAAGCGAATAACGGATCCATCCGGACGGCGTACGCCTTTTCTGGTTCGGACCACCAGCGCGTTATAGACCTCACCCTTTTTTACCTTACCGCGTGGGATGGCATCCTTGACACTCACTTTTATGATGTCGCCAATCCCCGCATAGCGCCTGTGCGACCCGCCCAGCACTTTGATACACATGACCTTTTTTGCTCCGCTGTTGTCAGCGACATCAAGGCTAGTTTGCATCTGAATCATGATTTATTCCCAACTATCTTTATTTCAAAAGAAATATTCGTGTTTATTTATTGGCCCGTTCGACGATCTCGACCAGTTTCCAGGTTTTGTTCTTCGATATCGGACGACAGGAAGTCACCGAAACGATATCGCCTTCCTGGCATTGGTTCTGTTCGTCATGCGCGAAGAGCTTCGATGACCGCTTGATATATTTGCCGTATACCGGATGCTTCACAAGACGTTCAACCAGAACGGTAATGGTCTTGTCCATTTTGTTGCTGACAACCCGGCCATTGATGGTACGAATTTTCTCTGCATTCTCACTCATGTTATGCACCCGCCATTTCATTGAGAATCGTTTGTACACGTGCTATATCACGCCTGACTTTTTTTATCTGGTCAGGTTTGGCGATTTGCCCGGTGCCTTTCTGCATGCGCAGGTTGAACTGCTCGCGGGCCAGTTCGGCCAGCAATGTGTTTAATTCCTGCTTGCTTTTTTGTCGTAATTCACTTGCTTTCATCAAATTACCGTACGCGCTGTAAATATTGTTTTGACAGGCAATTTTGCGGAAGCCAGTTTGAAGGCTTCACGTGCCAATTCCTCCGGAACACCCTGGATTTCATACAGCATGGTGCCTGGTTTGATCTGGGCTACCCAGTATTCGACACTGCCCTTGCCTTTCCCCATTCTGACCTCCAGGGGTTTTTTGGTAATCGGCTTGTCGGGGAAGATTCTGATCCAGATCTTGCCGCCACGCTTAACATGTCTGGTGATGGTGCGACGCGCAGCCTCGATCTGACGTGCCGTGATTCTGCCGCGTGTCGTCGCTTTCAGTCCGTATTCACCAAAGCTGACCGATGAACCGCGAACCGCGGTGCCATTGTTCCTGCCTTTATGCTGTTTACGAAATTTTGTTCTTTTAGGTTGAAGCATTTCGGTATCCCTTCAACAGTTACTTGGTTTCTTTGTTCATATCGAATACTTCGCCCTTGAAGATCCATACCTTGACACCAATGATGCCATAAGTGGTATTTGCTTCGGCAAAGCCATAATCGATATCCGCGCGCAATGTGTGCAGAGGCACCCGGCCTTCTCTGTACCATTCGCTTCGGGCGATTTCCGCCCCGTTCAAGCGGCCGGCAACGTTTATCTTGATGCCTTCCGCTCCCAATCGCATGGTATTGGCCACTGCTCTTTTCATCGCGCGGCGATACATGATTCTTTTTTCCAGCTGCTGGGCGACACTTTCCGCCACCAGTTGCGCATCCAGTTCCGGCTTCCTGATCTCTTCGACGGAAAGCTGTACAGGCACACCCACCATCGAGGAAACTTCTCTGCGCAGCTTGTCGATATCCTCACCCTTCTTGCCGATGACGATCCCTGGGCGCGCCGTATGCACCGTGATATGCGCGTTGTTGGCCGGCCGGTTTATCTGTATGCGGCTTACGGAAGCGTGCGACAGTTTTTTCTTGAGATAATCCCTGACCTCCAGATCATGCCGCAAATACTCAGGATAGACCTGACTGTTTGCATACCACCTGGAAGTCCAATCCTTGATATAACCAAGACGAATACCTGTTGGATGTACCTTTTGACCCATTATGCCTGCCTCTATTCAAACTCTGCTACTTTAACTGTGATATGGCAGGTCCGCTTTAAAATATGATTAGCCCGCCCCTTTGCTCTCGCCCTGATTCTCTTCAGCGTCGGTCCTTCATTGACATAGACTGTCGACACCTTCAATTCATCGATATCCGCGCTTTCATTGTGCTCGGCATTGGCAATGGCTGATTCGAGAACTTTTTTCATGATGGCCGCAGCCTTTTTGGTGCTGAATCTCAAGGTATCCAGCGCCTTCTCCACCGGCATGCCGCGGATCTGATCTCCAACCAGCCTTGCCTTTTGTGCAGACAGCGGCGCATTGCTCAATTTTGCTGTGATTTCCATGATCTTTCGCCTTACCGTGATTTCTTGTCAGCCAGATGGCCTTTAAAGGTGCGGGTTGCCGCAAACTCACCCAGTTTATGGCCGACCATGTTTTCCGATATCAACACCGGCACATGCTGCCTGCCGTTGTGTACCGCGATGGTCAATCCCAGCATGTCAGGCACGATCATTGACCTTCTCGACCAGGTTTTAATTGGTTTCCGACTGTTGCTGCTGACCGCTTCCTCTACTTTCTTCTGTAAATGATGATCAACGAACGGACCTTTCTTAATTGAACGTGGCACGCTATTTCCTCTCTTATTTCTGCTTGCGGCGTCTGACAATCATGTTGTCAGTGCGCTTGTTTTTACGGGTTTTATAACCTTTCGTCGGCATGCCCCAGGGTGATACAGGGTGCCGTCCACCTGAAGTACGGCCTTCGCCGCCGCCATGCGGGTGATCCACCGGGTTCATCGCCACACCCCGGACGGTCGGCCTGATGCCTCTCCACCGGGAGGCGCCGGCCTTGCCCAGAGAAATCAGATTGTGCTCGGCGTTGGAAACTTCACCCAGCACCGCCTTGCATTCCGCCAAAACCTTGCGCATCTCACCCGAGCGCAGACGCAATGTGACATGCATGCCTTCTTTTGCGACCAGCTGCGCCGAAGTGCCGGCGCTTCTGGCCAGCTGGGCGCCTTTGCCGGGTTTCAGCTCGATACAGTGTATGGTCGAACCCAGCGGCATGTTCCGCAATACCATGCAATTGCCTGTCTTTACCGGCGCGGTTTCCGCTGTGATGATTTCATCACCTGCAGCCAATCCCTTCGGGGCGATAATATATTTACGCTCACCATCCTTATATAGAACCAGGGCGATATTCGCCGTTCTGTTCGGATCGTATTCGATGCGCTCGACCACGGCTGGAATATCGACCTTGGTTCTTTTGAAGTCGATAATACGGTAGTGGCGTTTATGCCCGCCGCCTATGTGCCGGGTAGTGATCCGTCCCTGATTGTTGCGCCCGCCGGTTTTGTTCTTTTTGCTCAACAACTGCGCGTGGGGCTTGCCCTTGTGCAGATCGTCATTCTTGATCCGAACGACAAACCGCCTTCCTGCAGACGTTGGTTTTGATTTTACAATAGCCATGCTTTCACCATTCCTAATGACTTTCTAATCTATGCCGCAGAAAAATCGATATCGTTGCCAGGTTTCAATTTTACGTAGGCTTTTTTCCAGTCCGACCTCTTGCCCAGAGTACGGCCGAAACGCTTCTTCTTGCCCTTGACATTCAGCACCTGCACTGAATCGACTTCGACATCGAACATCAGCTCCACGGCCTTTTTCACCTGCAGCTTGGTGGCCTGCTTCTGGACCTTGAAGACGAACCTTCGGTCGGCTTCCGCTGCATTGGTGCTCTTCTCGGAAATTATCGGTGCCTTCAAGACACTGGCTAACTGGTATTCTTTGACATTCATGCCAACCGTCCTTCTATCTGTTTCAATGCCTGTTCATTGGTAATCACTCTATCGGCGCCAACCAGCAATACCGGGTTCAGATTTTCCGCCGTCGTCAATTGAACATAGGGAATGTTCCTGGATGCCAGATACAGATTGCGGTCGTCCTTGTCGGCGATGATCAGAATGCGCCGGGCACCGAGATCCTTGAGTTTGGCATGCAACTCCTTGGTTTTTTCCGATCCGGAAAAGACCGCCTCACTGACCACCAGACGCTCTTGCCGGCACAGTTCCGAGAGGATGGATTTGATGCCGGCACGGTACATTTTCTTGTTCAGCTTCTGCTCATAGGAGCGTGGCTGCGCGGCAAAAGTCACACCGCCAGTGCGCCAGATGGGACTGCGCGTGGTACCGGATCTTGCCCGACCCGTGCCCTTCTGCCGCCACGGCTTGGCACCACCGCCGCTGACGGCGGAGCGGTTTTTCTGCGCCTTGGTACCCGCTCTGGCGCCTGCCAGATAGCGGGTCACCAGTTGATGCACCAGTGTTTCGTTGAATGCCTGACCAAACACTGATTCCGATACATCGACGGCCGCAGCATTGTCTTGAGCATTGATTGCAGGTACTTGCAAAGCCATATTCTAACCTTTATTTTTTTGCTTTCTTCATTGCTGGTGTAATCACGACATTTCCACCCTTTGCACCGGGGACGGCGCCCTTGACCAGGATCAAGTTGCGTTCCTTGTCGATCGCCTGGATAGTCAGATTCTGAATGGTTACTTTTTCGGAGCCCATGTGACCGGCCATTTTCTTGCCCTTGAAGACACGCCCCGGGGTTTGGCACTGGCCAATGGATCCCGGCGCTCGATGAGAAACCGAGTTGCCATGGGTTGCATCCTGCATCTTGAAGTTGTGACGTTTGACGCCACCGGCGAAACCCTTGCCGATGCTGGTGCCCCGGACATCCACGACCTGCCCTTCGGAAAACAGATCCAGAGTCAGATCTACGCCAGGCGTCAACTCATCCCCTTCCTTGTCATCCAGCCTGAATTCCCACAGACCCCGTCCCGCGGTGACATTGGCTGCGGCGAAGTGACCTGCCATGGCTTTTGAGACTTTCGACGCCTTCTTGTCCCCGGCAGTAACCTGTATGGCCCGGTAACCATCGCGCTCGATGGTTTTGACCTGGGTCACACGATTGCTGTCTATCTGCAAAACCGTTACCGGTATGGAAGCGCCGTCTTCACTGAAAACGCGCGTCATTCCACATTTTCGACCTATAAGACCTATTGACATTGGTCAATTCCTCTAACTTTTAGCAACTGTTAATTCAGTTTGATTTGAACATCGACGCCGGCGGCAAGATCCAGCTTCATTAGCGCATCGACGGTTTTGTCTGTTGGATCCACGATATCCAGCAGCCTTTTATAGGTTCTCAATTCGTACTGGTCGCGCGCATCCTTGTTGACATGCGGCGAAATCAATACCGTGAATCGTTCTTTCTTGGTCGGCAGCGGTATCGGGCCCTTGACCTGGGCTCCGGTACGTTTTGCGGTTTCCACGATCTCTCCGGCGGATTGATCGATCAGTTTGTGATCGAACGCCTTTAAACGTATTCTGATGGATTGATTGGACATGGTTGTTACTCGATTATTTTAGAAACGACGCCGGCGCCGACGGTGCGGCCACCTTCACGTACCGCGAAACGCAGTCCTTCTTCCATGGCAATCGGCGCAATCAGCTTCACCGTCACCTGGACATTGTCCCCGGGCATGACCA
>JANEMG010000172.1 GCA_024511045.1 Gammaproteobacteria bacterium
TTACGACATCCAAAAAACTACTGTTGATAATGATTTCAATACTGCGACCAAGCCTTCCAGACCCAGTTTGTAATAATCTGTCGTTGTGTGCTCGATAATTTTTTTGTCATGTACAGAGGTAAATTCATCTAATTTTCCTCGGTTAACTGACTGACAAGTATCGCTGTCTGCCGCCATTTGGGGGAATCCAGCAATTGCTGGCGGGTCAATTGCCGCCCGCCCCGCATGGCTCGCAATCTTCGTTCCCTGGCGGGATTCGCCTCGCTGGGAAGGGCGTCGAGGACCTGGGCAGCGGCATCGGGATTGTTGCATACCAGCAGCATGTCGCAGCCGGCCTGGCTGGCCAGTCTGGCGCGTTCCACAAAACCACCGGCCTGGGCCGCTCCCGCCATGCTCAGGTCATCACTGAATACCGCGCCATGGAAGCCCAGCTCCCGGCGCAATATCTGTTCGATCCAGATTCTGGAAAATCCGGCCGGCCAGCTGTCGACGGCAGGGTAGACGACATGCGCCGGCATGATGCCTTCCAGTCCCTCGTCGATCAGCTGTCGAAAGGGAAGCAGGTCTTTGCAGCGCAGTGTTTCCAGGTCACGGTCGTCACAAGGCAGGGCAAGGTGGGAGTCCAGGGCGACGCCGCCATGGCCCGGGAAATGCTTGCCGACAGCCGCCATGCCTGCGGCATGCATGCCTTTTCTGAAGCGGCTGGCAAGGCGGGCAACCGTTTGGCAATCCCGGGAAAAGGCACGGTCGCCGATAATACTGCTGATGCCGCAATCCACGTCCAGGACCGGTGCAAAGCTGAAATCGACGCCAATGGCAAGCAGTTCCGCCGCCATCAGCCAGCCCGCCTTCTCCGCCAGCGTATCGGGATCGGGGTGGCGGGCATAACAGCCGGCAGCCGGCAGCCGGGTGAAATCCTGCTGAAAGCGCTGCACGCGGCCGCCTTCCTGATCTACGGCAATGAGGATGTCGCCGTTGCGGGCGGCGCGTATGTCCAGGATCAATGCCGAGATCTGCCCGGCATCGATGAAGTTGCGGGCGAAAAGAATGACCGCGCCGGTATTGGGGTGATCGATTTTTTCCCGTTCTTCCGCAGTCAGGGCCGGGCCCTGCAGATCGATCATGATCGGGCCTAGGGGATGGGTGGGCATGGTGGTGTCAGCGTTCGGAAATCCAGGGTTCAGGGAT
Organism: Gammaproteobacteria bacterium; assembly: GCA_024511045.1. Lineage (GTDB taxonomy): Bacteria > Pseudomonadota > Gammaproteobacteria > Methylococcales > Methylomonadaceae > JANEMG01. The sequence goes on from JANEMG010000172.1 coordinate 1,189, forward strand.
TGTACTATAATGATTTCGTAGTGATTGGCTTTATCTTATCAGGAGATTGTCGTGCACATCTTGGTTTTGTTGTTGAGTATGGTTTTCCTTCCAGGTTTTGCAGCCGCTGAAGAGGAGGAGGTCGCTGCACCGGCCCTGGAATATCTGGAAATGACGCCCAAGTTTACCGTGAATCTGCAGGGGCGGAAAAAATATCTGCTGGTCGATGTCCAGCTGCTGGTCGAAGGCGATACCCAGATAGAGACGGTGAAGAAGCATTTCCCGGCATTGCGTCACGAACTGATCATGCTGTTCAGCGGCCGTCCGATGCACGAACTGCAAAGCGCAGAACAGCGTGAGAAGCTGCGCCAGGAAGCGCTGGAAAAGGTCAGGGAAACCCTGGACAAATATGCCGACAGCAAAGGTGTACAGGATCTGTTTTTTACCGAGTTTCTGATGCAGTAAAACCCTTGCCGACCCCGGCTCAAACAATCCGGCAGCGCGTCAGGTTTTTTTTCAGCAGAGTCAGGATGTCTTCGATTTCCGACGGGCTGTAGGGAATCGCGTCGCCGCTTCCCCAGACCGGGGCAGGCCAGGCACGGTCGGTTCGATAACGGACTACATGGTGCAGGTGCAGTTGCGGCACCAGATTGCCCAACGCGGCAATATTCATTTTGTCGGCCCGAAACAGACGGGCCAGATTCTCCCCCAGATAGCAGGATTCCTCGATCAACCGATGCCGGTCTGTGCTGGTCAGTTGATGGATTTCGGTGATATCGGCAATTTCCGGAACCAGGATAAACCAGGGGTATTGCTTATCGTTCATCATCAACAGCCTGCATAGTGGCAAAGAGCCTATTTCGATGCAATCCTGCTGCAGCCGGGGGTGCAGCGCAAAAGTCATGGGTCGTCTCCGATCGGGCCCGCAAGGCATGGGTGCTCCCCCATGACTGCCATGCAGGTACTTGATTTATCCAGTCAAACGAAGTGTAATGATTGCCCCGGTCAGGGAGGCTGATTCCACGAATTATAACAATTAAAGGTGCAACCATGGCGATATCGAATATTCAGGCGGAACAGGCTGCCGCAGCGGCCGCTTCTGCGCCGGCAGTGGCGATTTCATTCCGCTTGCTGCTGGCGCTCTATTCTGTCATCCCCATCAGCCTGTTGATTCAGTTCCTCGATGCCAACTATGCAGATGCCTATCTGCAGCAGTCCCTGACCAGCAGCCCAAAGCATTTTATATTGCTGCTGATCATTATCGGCACACCGCATATCATCGCCAGCAGCATGATATTGTTCGGCAACCGTGAATATCTGCAGCTTTACAAATTCAGGATAATCGGCATGACGCTGGCGATCATCGTGGTTTTTGGCTTCGGCAGCCTGTTTCTGCCTTACCATCTGCTGTTTGTGCTGGTGGCGGTATGGACAATCTACCATGTCCTGAAGCAGCAGCATGGAATCGCGCGTGGTGTTTGCAGGCTGTCCGGTTGGCAGTTCAATCTGCAGTTGTGGCTGAGCATCGCCGCCGGGATATTCATCTACATGGGGATTTTTTTGAAAAACAGCCTGCTTCCCGAGCAGCTGCAGTTGATCGGGCAGATTTCGGCGCTATTTTGCGCCGCCCTGGTGATGAGTACGCTGTATTGTCAGCGTTCCGTGCCGACGGCATTCGGCAAGGTCTTTCTCTGGGCCAATGCAATGCTGGTGCTGAGCAGTTTTTATCTCTATCTGCAGCAGTATCATATCCTGGCGATTCTGGTCCCGCGCCTGGTGCACGACAGCACAGCGTTTATTTTCTATGTCAGCCATGATTACAATCGGCATCACCGGCAGCCGCAAAACCTCATCTATCGCGTGGCCAGGAAGCTGCATCTGAACAGTTTCATTGTCTTGCCGCTGCTTTCCTTTGCGCTGGCCGTTGTCCTGCAGCAGTATGGCGATCATGTCGTCAACTGGCTTGGCGAAGTTCTCTTCGGCGTGGAAATAAAAAGGGCCATCACTCTGGGACTGCTTGGGTACCTGGCCCTGATGCATTACTATAGCGAAGCCTTCACCTGGAAGGGTGATTCGCCTTACCGGCAGTTTATCATCTTCAAAAAATAGGGGCTGCAACCCCGGTGTGTTGGCCTGCTTGCATACCCCGTCACTGCTCGAATCGTGGCAGTGGGATGCCTGGAAAGAACGCTGTAGTTTCCCTTGGGTGCGTGCCGGCAGTCTCCCTGCCGCCAACATCTTTGCCGAATACCCTGCGGCCTGCAAGCCTGCGCCGAAATTTCCTATGCGATGGATATAGCGCAGCCACCATGTCAATGGGGGAATTGCAGGCGCTGGGCGTCAATCATCCAGTGTGAAGCCCACCTTGATGGTCACTTGCCAGTGGGCGATTTTGCCTTCGTCGATATGGCCGCGGGTTTCGATTACTTCAAACCAGCGCATGCCATGGATGCTTTGCGAGGCCTTGGCAATGGCGTTCTCGATGGCCTCCTGCATGCCGGTTTTCGAAGAGCCGGTGAGTTCTATTTTTTTGTAGGTATGGTCGGACATTTTTCCTCCTCAACCTTGAAGTTATAAAGAAACACGGGTTGAACCGGTATTTCCGCGGCACCGGGCTGCGGCGTGGACTTTCAGGTGTTTCTGTAGTGCCGGTCCAGTTCCTGCAGGCGCTGCGGGGTGCCGATGTCCATCCAGAATCCCCGATAAACTTCACCTGTCACCAGGCCGGTGCGCATGGCCTGGCGCAGCAGCGGGGCCAGGCGCATTTTCCCGGGACGGCATCGGCTGAACAGTTCAGAACGATAAATGCCGATACCGCTGAAAGTATACCGTATTTTTCCCTGAACGCTGACAATTCCGTTTGCCAATGCGAAATCCCCTTCCGGATGGTGTTCGGGGTTGGGGACCAGCACCAGGTGCGCCTGCCGCAGCGATTGGGCTTTTTCCTGCAGGGTGGCAAAGGGAAAGTCGCAGGCGATGTCGCCATTGACCACCAGAAACGGCTCCGACCCAAGCAGCGGCAAGGCGTGCAGTATGCCGCCGGCAGTTTCCAGGCCGTTCTCACCCTCGTTGGAATAGGCGATCCTGGCGCCAAATCGGGCGCCGCTGCCGATGCTTTCTTCTATCTGCCGGCCGAGGTGCGCCAGATTGATCACCAAATCGTTAAAGCCGGCCTGAACCAGGGCTTCGATGGTGTATTCCAGCATTGGCCGGCCGGCGACAGGAAGCAGGGGCTTGGGGGTGTGGTCGGTCAGGGGACGCATTCTTTCGCCTCGTCCGGCGGCCAGTATCATGGCTTTCATCGGTCTGTGCGCTGTCTGGGGAGGCGGTATTTGTGCAGCAGCTGCCGGAATGCAGATAATTCCGGATAGCGGCTGCAGACCTGCAGGACGTAATTCATGGTGCGGGGGATGTCTGCCAGATAATCGGGTTTCGCATCGCGCAGGTACAGCCGGGCAAAAATGCCGGTGGCTTTCAGGTGCCGCTGCATGCCCATCAAATCGAACCAGCGTCTGAACTGCCCGAGGCTGCAGGAAATGCCGTCCTGTTCCAGGAGGCGCTGGTAATAGTCACGCATCCAGGACTCGATTTGCTGTTCCGGCCAGGCAATGTAACAATCCCGCAGCAGAGAGACCAGGTCGTAGGTCACCGGGCCAATGACCGCATCCTGAAAATCCAGGACGCCGGGCGGGTTTTCCGCCGTGACCATCAGGTTGCGCGAGTGGTAGTCCCTGTGTACACACACGCGTGGCTGCTGCAGCGCGGAGGTGCATAAAAACGACCCGGTGGCTGCGATGATCTGCCGTTCGCTCCGGTTCAGGTCAAGGCGGACGAATTTCTGCAGGTACCATTCCTCGAAGATGCCCAGTTCCCGCTTCAGCAGGGACTCGTCGTAGACGGGCAGTCCGCAGGAACCGATATCGATGTTGCCCTGCAGCCAAAACAGGCTGTCCAGCGCGTAGCGGTACAGTCCAGCGGCGCTGCCGGCCTGCAATGCATCGAGAAAGCATTGGCTGCCGAAGTCCTGCAGCAGCAGGAAGCCCTGTTTCAGATTCTGCTGGAAAATGTCCGGGACGTTGATTTTTGCCTTGGCAAACAATTCCGCCACTTCGATGAAGGGCTGCAGATTCTCCTTGGCAGGCGGTGCGTCCATGACGATGAATCGTTGTTGGCCCCGTGATACCCGGAAATAACGCCGGAAACTGGCATCGCTGGAGGCAGGTTCGATGCTGTCGATGGGCATCCGGAGTTCCTGTTCCAGCCAGTGAACAAGCGCATCTTTTCTGCTGTCAGCACATGCCATGATCAAATTGAAAAGACTCTCTGGTTAAAAAGTAAATCGGCTGCAAACCCGCTGAAACCGTACCTGTTCCCGAAAATTCATGCTGGATCGATCACTATCGGCATTGAATATTCAAGGATCTGTCCTGATTTTACCATTATTTCGTTTTGAACATTTTCCCGCGGGCGCTGCAAATTCTTTTTTAA
>JANEMG010000173.1 GCA_024511045.1 Gammaproteobacteria bacterium
CACAGTACCAATACGCCGATTTCCGCCGCCATGCCGGCCAGCGCGATGAAACCCACATACACGGCAACGGACAGATTGTAGCCATTCAGATAGATCAACCAGATGCCGCCAATCACACCGAACGGCAGCGCCATCATGATGATGACCGGTTCATTGATGTTGCGGAAATTGAAATACAGCAGCAGAAAGATGATCAACAAGGTGGCTGGCACGACGATCCGCAGGCGTTTGGCGGCGCGTTCCATGTACTCGAACTGGCCGGACCAGAAAACCGTATAGCCGGGTGGAATCTCGACCTGCTCCGCCAGAACCTTCTTGGCCTTGGCGACGAAACCACCGATATCGGAGGTCTTGATATCCACATAGATCCAGGCATTGGGACGGGCGTCTTCACTCTTGATGGCGGGCGGTCCGCGCCTGAGTTCCAGCCTGGCGACCATGGTCAAGGGTACCTGTGCTCCGGTCGGCGTGGGAATCAACACCCGCCGCAGGTTTTCCAGGTTGTCCCGCAATTCACGTGGATAACGCACATTGACGGGATAGCGCTCCAGCCCTTCGACCGTTTCGGTAATGTTCATCCCGCCCACGGCGCTCTGTATGACATCCTGCACGTCACCGACGGTCAGACCATAGCGTGAGGCCTTTTCACGATCGATATCGAAATCCAGGTAGTAACCGCCCGCCGCCCGGTCGCCGAAAGCGGACAGGGTATCCGGCATCATTTTCATGGCCTGCTCGATATCTTTCGAGAGCCGTTGCAGCACCGTCAGATCCGGACCGGCGACCTTGATGCCCACCGGGGTCTTGATCCCTGTGGAGAGCATGTCGATGCGGGTCTTGATGGGCATGGTCCAGGCATTGGCAACGCCTGGAAAACGAATGGCCTTGTCCATTTCGCTCATCAACTGCTGCGTGGTCTTGTTTGGGTCAGGCCATTCCGACCTGGGTTTGAGGCGAACAACCGTTTCTATCATGGACAATGGCGCGGCATCGGTGGCGGTTTCCGCCCGTCCCACCTTGCCAAAGACATGATGCACCTCCGGAAAGGTTTTCAGAATCCTGTCGGTTTGCTGCAGCAGTTCCTTGGCCTTGGTGATGGAGATGCCCGGAAAGGTGGTCGGCATATACAGAATATCCCCCTCGTCCAGCGGCGGCATGAATTCGCTGCCCAGTTTCGAATAGGGATACCAGGTCACGGCCAGCAGCCCCAAGGCCAGTATGATCGTCACACCACGCCAGCGCATGGCCAGTTTCAAGGAAGGCGTATGCGCAGCATGCAGCAGACGATTGACCGGGTTGCGCATTTCCGGCATGACCTTGCCGCGGATGAGGTAGCCCATCATCACCGGCACCAGGGTCACGGCCAGAATGGCGGCAGCGGCCATGGCATAGGTGGCCGTGAATGCCAAGGGACTGAACAGACGACCCTCTTGGGCCTGCATCGTGAAGATGGGCAGGAAGGAAACCGTAATGACCAGCAATGAAAAAAACAAGGCCGGCCCCACTTCCAGGGAGGATTCCCTGATCGCCTGCCAGCGTTCATCGACAGTCAAGTCCGCCCCCTTGTCCTCTTCCGCCCTGGCAAGATGCTTGTGGGCATTCTCCACCATGACGATCGCCCCGTCGACCATGGTGCCGATGGTGATCGCAATGCCGCCCAGGGACATGATATTGGCGTTCAGACCCTGAAAATTCATGACGATGAAGGCCATCAGTATGCCCAACGGCAGGGTGATGATGGCGACAAACGCGGAGCGTGCATGCAGTAGAAACAGAATGACGACCAGGCTGACGATGCCCAGTTCCTGGATCAATGAGCTGTTGAGGCTGGCCACCGCACGTTCGATCAAATCCCCCCGATCATACACGGGAACGATCTCGACGCCTTCCGGCAGACCCTGCTTGAGTTCCTGCAGCTTTCTACGCACCCCCTGAATGGTCGCCAGGGCGTTTTCGCCATAACGCATGATTACCACGCCACCGGCCACTTCTCCTTCACCGTTCAATTCCGCCAGGCCGCGGCGCAATTCCGGGCCTAGGTGTATATGCGCCACATCCTGCAGTCGTATCGGCGTGCCGTTCGGGTCGACACCCACCGGGATGGTCTTCAGGTCGGCGATGGACTTGATATAACCCAGCCCTCTGACCACGTATTCCGTCTCGGCCATTTCCACCAGGCGGCCGCCGACATCGTTATTGGATTCCTTGATGGCCTCGATCACTTTGCTCAAGGGGATTTTATAGGCCTCCAGTACATTGGGGTCCACCTCGACCTGATACTGCTTGACGTAGCCGCCTATGGACGCCACTTCGGAAACACCGGGAACGGTCTGCAGGGGATAACGCAGATACCAATCCTGAAGGGAACGCAGCTCGGACAGATCATGTTTCCCTGTCCTGTCGACCAGCGCATATTCATAGACCCAGCCCACGCCGGTTGCATCCGGACCTAAAGCCGGACTGATTCCGGATGGCAGCCTGCCGCTGACATAATTGAGATATTCCAGCACCCGGGAACGCGCCCAATACATATCGGTGCCATCCTCGAAAATGATGTACACGAAGGACAGCCCGAAAAAGGAATAACCACGCACCACTTGCGCTTTGGGAACCGTCAGCATGGCAGTGGTCAACGGATAGGTGACCTGATCCTCGACGACCTGCGGCGCCTGCCCTGGAAATTCGGTGAACACGATGACCTGGACATCGGACAAATCCGGGATCGCATCCAGCGGCGTGTTGTTGTAGCTCCACAAACCGACCGTGGCGATGATCACCGTGGCAATCAAGACCATGAAACGGTCTTTCAGGGAGCTGTCGATAATGGCATTGATCATTTTTCACCACCCTGTTCATCGTTCCCACGCAGAGCATGGGAACCATGCGAGGAGGCAATTAAAAATTTATTCATCATGCTGCATCTCTCCCTGTTTCCGCATGGCAGGTTTTTGCATGCTGCCTGTCGGTTCCATCATTTTCGCGGTGGCTTCGCGCAGTTTCGATTCCGAATCGATCAGGAACTGGGCCGATGTGACAACCTCTTCACCCTCGTTCAGGCCCTTCAGGACGGCGACTTTGCCATTCGAAAACATCCCCAGTTCAACCTGACGCGGTTCGAACTTGCCTGGGCCCCGAACCACGAAGACCTGGGCCCGGGTACCGGAACGAATTATTGCTTCCGACGGGATCACGATCGCATTCACCTGTTTGCTGGCATAAATGGTCACTTCAGCAAACATCTCGGGTTTCAGCAGCAGTTCCGGATTTTCAAAAATCAGCCGGACCTTGATAGTCCGTGTCTTGGCCTCGGCATAGGGGTAGATATAGGCCACATGTCCCTTGAAGACCTTGCCGGGGATACCGGCCAGCCGCATTTTCACCGGATCGTTTTCTTTTACCCAGGGCAACTCGTATTCATAGACATCGGCATAGACCCAGACTCTGTGCAGATCGGCGATCATGTAGATTTCCGTGGCAGGCGTGACATATTGTCCTTCCCGGGCGCCTATTTTCATGACGATGCCACTTGCCGGTGCGTGAATATGCAGGCTTTTCCTGATTTTTCGGGCACGCTCCAGTTCGTGAATCTGATGGGCCGGCACATCCAGCAGCCTCAATCGCTCGCGGGAACTCCGCACCAGTTCTTCCGCTCCCCGGCGAATGTCCTCGATGGGGCTTTTTTCCAGAACCTTCAGATTGTTCAGGGCCAGAAGATATTCCTGCTGGCTGGCCACCAGCTGGGGTGAATAGATACTCAACAGGTCGGTATCTTTTTGCACCCACTGCCCCGTTTTATCCACATACAGATGTTCAATCCAGCCTTCGATTTTCGGATGCAGGTGCACCATCAGTTCTTCATCGTAGGTCACCCTGCCAACGGCGCGCACCGTGTGGAACAGCGTGGACCTGAGCACTTTGGCGGTACGCACCGCTATCTGCTGGACGACTGCGGCATCGATGTTGACGGTACCTGCAGGTTCATCACTACTGCCGTCATCGGAATAGACAGGCACGTAATCCATGCCCATGGCATCCTTGGCCGGGACCGGCGAGGTGACCGAAGGATCCATGGGACTGCGATAGAACAGTATTTTCCTCTCACCAGATTTCTCCATGGGCAGGTTTCGATGTACTTCTGCACGATCGACCCTTGCCAGCCAGTAGCCCCCAGCCAGCCCCAGAACAAGCATGAGCGGTGCGACAATCAGTATCATCCTATTCATAGATATCTTCCTTGCCGATCATGGCAGTCAGTTGCGCCAATGCCTGGTTGGCTTCGGTCAAAACCTTCCAGTACTGGATTTCATAGTTGTATAAAGTGATCTGGCTGCGCACCAGGTTCAGGAAATCCACCTTGTCCACCTGGTAACCCGCGAGCATGGAGGCAACGGTCTGCCTGGCCTGTGGAATGATGCCGCTCTTGAACAGAACCGTCTGGTTTTTGGATTGCCTGTAGCCGCTGGTTGCCTTGGAAATATCAGCCCGCACATTGTTCCATTCATCCTGCAGGGCATATCTGCGCTGCATCAGTTCACTGCTGCGCTGATCGACTGCCTTGCGTTGCTTGCTGGCGAAAAAAATCGGAACATTCATGCTCAGTTTCAGGGTCAGAAAGTCCGCCCGTTCCTGAGCGGTGAGTGTATCGGCCCTGCCGCCATAATAGGCACCGACTTTGAAATCCGGGTAGTAATCCTTTTTCGCCAGATCCAGACGGGATTGCGCCGCATGCACCGACTCCCGCCTGGATTTGAGCAACGCACGGTAACTTTCCGCCTGCTGGAACAAGGCGGATTCCGCCTGCAGATCGGGCAGCTCCTCCGTTACCTTTTCGGGGATGGTGATTTGATGATCCGCAGGCTGGTCGAGCAGCGCATTCAATTGCGCCCTGAAATTTTCCCGGGCACCAATCAGTTCCAGCTCAGTATCGAACAATTTCGACAATTCCAGCTGCGCCAATAACACATCCTGCTGCAGACCCTCGCCCACTTCATATTTGGTCTGGGCAATTTCCACGAATTGCCGCAGCAGATCCTGATTGACGCAGATAATTTCCACAGCCCGGTCCAGATAGAAAAGCGCCCACCAGGTTTTTTTTACATCCCGCAACAGGCGCCAGCGCGCCTCGGTGACCTCATAAGCGGCGGCTTCCGCCTCATGCTCGGCCGCCTGTTCCCGAAGGGCCAGTTTGCCGGGAAAGGGAATGGCCTGGGAAATACCTTCCTGCAGCTGGGTCATGTTTTCCTGGCCAAGATCAAAGGTATCGGTCGGAATATTCAAGGCATTGAAACTGATCACAGGATCCGGCAAAGTGCCGACCTGCGACGGTATCGCCGCCATCGCCTCGGAACGCGCCTGAATTTCCGCCAGACCGGGATTGTCCTGCACGGCGATATCCAGCGCCGACTGCAGGGTCAGGAGGCTGACGTCTTCGGCATGGACAATGCCGGAAAAAAACAACAGCACTAAAAAATATACCGCTTTGTTGTGACTAACCATATTCTTCTCAAACAAGTAGATGGATCACCGGGAATCCCCGGAATGTCGGGTACCATGTGATTATATTCCAAAAAGGAGCTATCCTTTGTTCCGAACCCGCCAGATATTGAACGACTGGCTCACGCAAAACCTGGAGGAAGCATAACGCCATGGTTATC
>JANEMG010000174.1 GCA_024511045.1 Gammaproteobacteria bacterium
TGGAGGTCATGGAGGAAGTGAACGGAACGATGACCGAGAGCAGGGTATAGACGAAAAGGGCGGAGCGTTCCTTGCCCAGAGCGGTTTTTGAAAAATGGGTTTGGAGGGGAGGCAGAAGGTTGCGTAGAATAAACATGAATGAGGCCTGTTTGTTTGTGTAATCAATGGCTTAACACACTGTATTAGACAGTAAAATCAGGCTTCATTCATCAATAACCCATTGTTTTTCAAGCGAAAGAAACAAAATAAACAAGAACATTACCAAGTACTAATTTATCCGCCATATTAGCCGGCCCTAATATTCATTGCTCCAAAAAATTGGGAAACTTCAGGACATTAAGTGCCATAACAAAAATAGGTGCTGCATTAGTTCCCGGCATTTATAGACGGGAACTAATGACAATCCTGACACTTTTGCCTCAATCAGAAATAACTGTCTTTTGGTGAGAAAGCGACAGGCTTTTTGATACAATCTGATCTTGTCCCGCACAGGTAAAAGCCAGGTTTCATGGAACAATCCATCCAATTCAATCTCGATTTGATTCATCGCTATGACAAGGCCGGGCCGCGTTATACTTCCTATCCCACGGCACTGGAGCTGCACCAGGGCTTTACCGAAGAAGACTATCACCAGCAGATCAAACTCTCAAATGCCCGCGGCGGACCGCTGTCGCTTTATTTCCATATTCCGTTCTGCGATACGGTCTGCTATTACTGCGCCTGCAACAAGATCATCACAAAAAACCGCCAGCACGCCGAGCCTTACCTGGACAGTCTCGAACGGGAGATTGCCATGCTGGCCAGGCTGTTCGACCGGGAGCGGGTCATCGATCAGCTGCATTGGGGAGGCGGGACGCCGACCTTTCTCTCCGCTCAGCAGCGAGAAAGGCTGTTCAATGCCATACGCCGGCATTTCCATGTCAGAGATGACGACCAGGGCGAATATTCCATCGAAATCGATCCCCGCGAGGCAGACCGTGACACGATAGTCCAGCTGCGTTGTCTGGGCTTCAATCGCATCAGCCTGGGAGTCCAGGATTTCGACCCCGCCGTGCAGAAGGCGGTGAACCGCATCCAGTCGGAGGAACAGACCTTTGCCGTGCTGCAGGCTGCCAGGGACGAGGGCTTCCGCTCCACCAGCATCGATTTGATTTACGGTCTGCCGTTGCAGACCGTATCATCCTTTGCCAGGACTCTGGACAAGATACTGAGTGTGTCTCCGGACCGCTTCTCGGTCTTCAATTACGCGCACCTGCCGGCAAGATTCAAGGTGCAGCGGCAGATAAAGGAGGCTGACATGCCCAGCCCGGAGGTCAAACTGGCGATCCTGCAGACGGTCATTCAGCGCCTGCTCGACGAAGGTTATGTCTATATCGGCATGGACCATTTTGCCAAACCCGACGATGAACTGGCGGCTGCCCAGCGGGAGAACAAGCTGTACAGGAATTTTCAGGGCTATTCGACGCATTCCGATTGCGATCTGATCGGATTCGGCATCACCGCCATCGGCCGGGTCGGTGATGCCTATATCCAGAATGTCAAGGACCTGGATTCCTATGCGGAACTGATCGGGCAGGGCAGGCTGCCGGTTTTCAAGGGCCTGGTGTTGAACCAGGACGACAAGATACGCGGTGCAGTGATCAGTCAGCTGATCTGCCATTTTCATCTGAATTTCGCAACCATAGAAGAGCAGTTTGGCATCGATTTCAGTGATTATTTCAATGATGAGCTGCAGGGGCTGCAGCAGATGCAGCAGGATGGGCTGCTGCATCTGTCAGAGCAGGGCATCGAGATTCAGCCGGCGGGCAGACTGCTGATCCGCAATATCTGCATGGTCTTCGATCGCTACCTGGCGGAAAAGCGCCAGCAGTTCTCCAGGGTGATTTGAAATTTGCCTTGCTTCACAGTGTTAGAGACCCGCTGTCATGCGGTATCATGAAGGAAAGCAGACCATTGGCAATGAAAGGAATTCAATCGAAACCGGGGGAATGATGGAACAGGCAAGACTGATCGTGACACCCGGAGGGAACGGGCTGCTGTTCCAGTTGAGCGGCAGCTGGATGCTGCAGGGCGGGGTTCCCGATATCGATGAAGCACTGCAGCGGCTGCGCGCAGCAGGAGTGGTGAAGCTTGTAACTTTTGACTGTGCGGCAGTGAGCGGCTGGGATTCCGGACTGTTGACCTGGCTGCTGGCCTTGGCGGAATATTGCAAGGAGCACGGCATTCGCGTGGACAGTTCCGGACTACCGGCAGGCGTCGATCGGCTGCTCGCCCTGGCCCGTGCGGTACCAGCGCGGAAAGGGGCGCAGCGCACCGAAGGAAAGCGCTCCCTGCTTTCCGATGTCGGCAACGATGCCATCGATGCGCTGCGTATCACCGGCGAGTTCATGGATTTTTTTGGCGAAACGATTCTGGCCCTGCTGAAAATGCTGCGCGGCAGGGCTGTCTATCGGCGTTCCGACCTGTGGCAGATCATGCAGGATGCAGGGGTCAGGGCCCTGCCCATCGTCAGTCTGGTCAGTTTCCTGGTGGGATTGATCCTGGCTTACGTCGGCTCCATACAGCTGCAGAACTTCGGCGCCGGCATCTATGTCGCCGATCTGGTCGGCATCGCCATGATCCGGGAAATGGCGGCCATCATGACCGGTATCATCATGGCGGGACGGACCGGTGCATCTTATGCGGCGGAGTTGGGGTCCATGAATGTCAATGAAGAAATCGATGCCTTTCAGACCTGCGGTTTTTCGCCCATGGAATTTCTGGTGCTGCCGCGCATGCTCGCCCTGATGCTGATGATGCCGCTGCTTGCCGTGTACGCCGATCTGATGGGGATACTCGGCGGGGCAGTGGTTGCCGTGGCCGTTCTCGATCTCACCTGGCTGGAATATTTCATCCAGTTGACCAAGGCCGTCTCACTGGCGGATTTTTTCGTGGGCATCTGCATGGCTGTGGTGTTTGGCAACATCGTCGCCGTAATCGGCTGCCTGAACGGCATCCGGTGCGGCAGGAACTCCCAGGCAGTCGGCATGGCGACGACTTCGGCGGTGGTTTCGGCAATCGTCATGATCGTTATTGCCAGCGCCGTGCTGACCGTGATATTCGACGTATTGGGGATCTGAATGGAACCGCCGGCGGATGCCCACATCACGGTGAGAAACCTGACCATGGCCTATGGGGATTTCATCATCCAGCGCGACCTGAACTTCACCATCAACCGCGGCGACATCTTCATCATCATGGGCGGCAGCGGCTGCGGCAAGAGCACCCTGATGCGGCATCTGGTGGGGCTGAAAGCGCCCAGGGCCGGCCAGGTGCTGTATGGTGGAGAAAGCTACTGGGACAGTGATCCCGCGCAGCAGCATCACCTGAAACGACGTTTCGGGGTGATGTATCAGAGTGGTGCGTTGTGGAGTTCGATGACCCTTGCGGAAAATATCGCCCTGCTGCTGGAGCAGTACACCGATCTGGGTCCTGAGCAGATTCGTCGCGTCGCGACGCTGAAGCTGGCGTTGGTCGGACTGCGCGGTTTCGAGGATTTCTATCCGGCTGAAATCAGCGGCGGCATGCAGAAGCGCGCCGGCATTGCCCGGGCCATGGCGCTGGATCCCGAGATTCTGTTTTTCGATGAGCCTTCCGCCGGACTGGATCCGATCAGTGCCAAAAATCTCGACGACCTGATCCTGGAGCTGCGCGAGAGCCTTGGCACGACGATGGTCATCGTCACCCATGAACTGGCCAGTATTTTTGCCATCGGCAGCAATTCCGTTTTTCTGGACCCCGAGACCAAGACCATGATTACCACCGGCAACCCCCACACCCTGCTGAAGGAATGCGGCAACCCCAAAGTCAGGGCCTTTCTGACCCGAGGTGCGGCATGAGCAGACGGACCAGCGCCACGGCGATAGGCGCATTCGTGATCGGGGCCATCACATTGACCGTCATTGCCGTATTGCTGTTCACTTCCGGTAAGTTTTTTACCAGAAGCTATCCGCTGGTGGCGGTGTTTCCCGGCAATGTGCAGGGACTGCGGGTTGGCGCGGCAGTGCAGATGCGCGGCGTGCGCATAGGCAGCGTCACCGATATCGAGGTGCTGCTGGATGTGAAGAACAATACCGTCACGGTGCCGGTGTTCATCGAGATCGAAGCCGGGACGGTAAAGGATCTGGAATTCAGGTCTCTGGAGAGCCATCTGACCTACCAGGAGTGGCGGAAAAAAATCAACCGGCTCATTGAATCGGGCCTGCGGGCGCAGCTGAAACTGCAGAGTCTGGTCACCGGGCAATTGATCGTCGATTTCGATTTTCACCCCGACACGCCGGCGAAATTGACCCACCTCGACGCGGACTATGTGGAAATTCCGACCATCGCCACGGTGACCGAGAAGCTGATGGATGAACTGAAGGACCTGCCGTTGCGGGAACTGGCGGAAAAAGCCATCCATACGCTGGATGGCATCGATCGATTGGTACGTTCCAGCGATGTCAGGGATTCTGTGCGCAACGCCAATCTGGCATTGGTACAGATCCGTCAGACGCTGACTTCCGTGGAAGCGAAGATGAATACGGCGCTGGAGGATATTTCCAGGCTGACGCAAAACGTCGACAGCCGGGTGGGCCCCTTGTCGGTTTCGGCCGAGAGCGCCTTGCAGGATGCCAGGCGTGCATTGCAGAGCATCGACGATCTGATAGGCAGAGATTCGGCTACCCGGGCCGAACTGGACAGCGCCTTGTCGGAAACGGCCAAGGCCGCCCGTTCGCTGCGCGTGCTGGCCGACTATCTGGAGCAGCATCCGGAAGCGCTGATCAAGGGCAAAGGCTACTGATGAGGAATATGATCATGAACGAGAGGGCGTTGAAAAGGTTGTTGCAAGCGTCGGTGCTGGCTTTCCTTGGTATCACGCTGTGCGGATGCGGAATTTCGCCGAAGCCGGATTTCTATCTGCTGCACCAGGCCGCCAGCTCCCGGTTGACCGGACTGGAGCGGGGCATTGCCATCGGCATCGGTCCGGTCAACGTCGCGCCCTATCTGGACCGCCCGCAGATCGTCACCCGGGCCGGCAATCACCGGCTGAAAATGTCGGAATTTCACCGCTGGTCGGAACCCTTGAAATCCGGCATCTCCACGGTGCTGGCAATCAACCTGTCCAACAAATTGCAAAGCAATCGCGTCTACCTGCTCCCCAGGCAGAACAGGACGATTCCCCTCGACTACCGGATCATTATCGATATCGTCCGCTTCGATGGCCAGTTGGCAGGCACTGCGAAACTGGCGGCGCGTTGGTCGTTGTATGGCAAGGATGAACAGGCGATCCTGACCAGGGTGTCGCTGATCAGCGCCGATGTGCAGGGCAAAACCTATGAACAGTTGGTGGCCGCAGAAAACCGGACCCTGCAGAAATTGAGCGCCGAAATTGCCGCGGCAATCACGGCCAGGCAGGTACATTGAGGCTTACAGCGGGAATACTGCCAGACCCGGTTGACAAAGCATTGCAGGCCTGACAAGCGAAGCGTATCGGGCGGGAACGGGGAGTTGCCGGATCAATCCAGCCTGTACAAACGCATTTGCAATGACTGCAATTTTTGCCGTTTTCCCAAGGCAATCAATCCGAGCAGTCCGAAC
>JANEMG010000175.1 GCA_024511045.1 Gammaproteobacteria bacterium
TATGCCTACTTTGTTTTCCCTCTGCGCTATCGCACGCCGGATAAACAGTGCGGCCCTGGTCGCTACCGGGGACTAACCGCCTTCGCTTCGCTCTCCATGGCGGTCAGCGGAAGTCTTCATTGCCGCGGCGCTGCTGCTGGTGCTGGGTTCCGCGAAGATCATGGCCATGTTCGGTCTGTCCATGGCGATGGGCGCATTCCTGGCCGGCCTGATGCTCGCCGAGTCGCATTACCGGCATCAGCTGGTGGCGGACATTCAACCCTTCCGCGGCATCCTGCTGGGCCTGTTCTTCATGTCCGTCGGCATTTCCCTGAACTTTGGCCTGCTGCTGCAGCAATACCCGCTGATTCTGGCGCTGGTCTGCACACTGATGACGGTAAAAACCCTGGTCCTGTGGGGACTCTGCCGCCTCAGCCATCTGAACAACAATACATCCCTGCGCATCGCCCTGCTGCTCTTCCAGGGCGGCGAATTCGGGTTTGTACTGTTCGCCCTGGCCATGTTGAAAGGCATCCTCAGCATCACTCAGTTCCAGATGCTGATCCTGACCATCACCATCACCATGATTCTGACCCCCCTGGTGATCAGGCTGGGCGATTGGCTGCTGCGCAGAAAAGTCAGTGACAACGATGCCATTGCCCCCGTGGTCTTCGACCTGGACCACAAGCAACCCCATGTCATCATCGCCGGATTCGGCAGGGTCGGCAAACGCATCGCGGCACTGACGCATATGGCAAAAATCCCCTACCTGGCCCTGGATTTCAACCTGGAACGCGTCGAATGGGGCAAGGAACAGGGCTTCAACGTCTACTATGGCAATGCCAGCCGCCTGGAAGTGCTGCGCTCCGCCGGCATCGAAAATGCTTCCATGCTGGTCGCGGCGCTGGACAATGACCAGCACACCGAACAGCTGGTCTGCCTGGTCCATCACAGCTTCCCCAAACTGGTAATCCATGCCCGGGCGAGAGACAGCAAGCATTGCCAACAACTGCTGCGCTACGGCGCCAGGAACGTGGTCTCGGAAAATCTCGAGGCCAGCCTGAGGCTGGGTGAACTGGTGCTGACTGAAAACGGCATCGCCAGAAAGAAGCTGCAGCGCCTGCTGCAGGAATACCGGGAGCAGTATTACCAAAAGATGGCGATCACCGCGAAAACCGCCCTGCACAACCAAGGCAAATGAACCGCAATTGCTGACAGGCGGGACAGGTGCCCGAAGTTCTGTCCCAACTCCCAGGCAAAGAAAATGCGGCTCATGGTCCCTGCCATTGCCATATAGGCTGCGTTATCCGGCAAAGCCCAGTGAAATCGTTGATGGTCGACATTCAGCGCTCCCGGATGCTCTCTTCCCTGTATTTCAAAAGCGGTGCGAGAAAGAATTCGATCAGCCGCCGCTGCCCGGTCTTGATCTCGACGCTGGCCGACATACCTGGTCCCAGTCTGACCTGCTTGTCTCCGACCTGAACAACGGACTGTTCCAGACTGACCCGGGCTTTGTACACCAACCCCCGTTTCTCGTCACTGACCGCATCATCGGAAACATCGATGATTCTGCCATCCAGCGTGCCGTATTTGGTAAAAGGGAATGCGTCCAGCTTGATCGCCACGGCCTGGCCTTCCTGCACGAAGCCTATGTCTTTATTGTCGACAAAGGCCTCGATTTCCAGCTTTGCGCTTTGTGGAACCACGACCATCAGCTGTTGCGCCGGCGTGACGATGCCGCCAACGATATGTACGGCAAGTTGCTGGACGATGCCATCGATGGGCGCAATGAGCCGATGCGCCTGTTGCCGAATACGCGCTTTGACCAGTTCCTGTTGTATATTGTGTAGTCTGCGTCGCTCTTCCTCGCGCTGTTCCAGATTGTTTTTTGCGAAGCTGCTCTGGGTGTGTTCGATCCGCGCGGCTATTTCGGACAGCGTTTGTTCAAGTTCCTGCAGTCTGCTTTGCTGGCTTTTCAGGTCATAGAGCGTGGTCAGGCGTTGCCTCTCCGTTTCCAGGTATTGCTGTCTGGGCAACAGGTTTTTATCCAGCAATGTCTTTTCACTGCGGCTGCGCTGTTCGACAAATGTCAGGATGGCTTCCAGCTTATGCTTCTGCTGACCTGCGGCATCAAATTCGGCCTGCCGCTTGCGTTTTTCTGCATCCAGGGTTCTGAGCCGATCCTGGTATTCCCGCCACTGGCTGCGCGCTATGGAATCCTCCCAGTCCGGATCCTCTCTACTGTCTCCCTCCTGCCGTTCAAGCAGCCACTGCAGCCGGTGGATTTGCTGTTCGGTAAAGTCCCGTTCCGCCTCCAATTGTCTGATTTGCGCTGCGATTGTGCTGGCATCCAGCGCCATCAAAACCTGCCCTTTTTGTACCTGCTGTCCTTCCCTGACAGGTATCGCCGTGACGATGCCGATCTCCAGCGGCTGAATGATTTTGATATGACCACTGGGGATGATTTTTCCGGAAGCAACGGCAATGATATCGACCTTGCCCACGCTTCCCCAGAGCAAAACACAGATGAAGAACACAATGATTACCCAGATGATCGACCGGCCGATTGGCGACGAGGGTGTTTCCTGAATTTCCAGGACGGCCGGAAGAAATTGCAGTTCCAGTCTGGCATTCATGCCGCCGCACCTGCCTGCAGAGCATGCAGCCTCGCATAATAGCCTTCCTGTAATAGCCTTCCTGGCGCAGCAGTTGCCGGTGACTGCCCTGTTCGGCGATCCGACCGTCCTCGATGACCAGAATGCGTTGGCACCGGCGTACGGTGCTGAGCCTGTGGGCGATGATGAACACGGTGCGTCCCTGGCAGATGCTGTGCATGTTCTGCTGAATGATAAACTCCGATTCATAGTCCAGAGCGCTGGTGGCTTCGTCCAGAATCAGAATTTTCGGCTGCGTGATCAATGCCCGGGCGATAGCGATGCGCTGCCGCTGACCGCCCGACAGATTGCTGCCGTGCTCACCGACCGGCGTATCGTAGCCCTCCGGCATTTGTACAATGAAGTCGTGAGCGCCGGCCATTTGCGCCGCCCGTACGACAGCTTGCATATCCATACCGGGATTGCCGAGGGCAATGTTGTCGCGCACCGAGCGGTTGAACAGATAATTTTCCTGCAGCACCACGCCTATCTGCCGGCGCAGCCAGAGCGGTTCGATCAAAGCCAGATCCACGCCATCGATCAGCACCCGTCCGGATCCCGGCACATACAAGCGTTGGATCAGTTTGCTCAGGGTGCTTTTGCCGGAACCGGAATGACCGACGATGCCGATGACTTCGCCAGCGGATATCTTCAGACTGACGTTGTTCAGAATTTCCGGATGGTCCGGCGCGTAGCGGAAACTGACATGCTCGAATTCGATCCGCCCCGAAAGCTGCGGCAAGGTGGCGCGCCCTGGATTATAGCCGGCTTCGGCCGGGCTGTTGAGGATGTCGCCCAGACGCTGCAGAGAAATTCCGGCCTGCTGAAAATCCTGCCATAGCTGCACCAGACGCAGAATCGGTCCGCTGACTCTCCCGGCAATCATGTTGAAGGCAATCAACTGGCCGACGCTGAGACTCCCCTGCATCACCGCAGTGGCGCCAAGCCACAATATCAGCACCGTCGTGACCTTGTTGATGAAAGCGGCGCACTGATTGGCGATGTTGCCGAGATTGCCGGCCCTGAAACTGGCATGAACATAGCCAGCCAGCTGCTCTTCCCAGCGGCGCAGCATTTGCGGTTCGACGGCCAGCGCCTTGAGGGTCTGAATACCGGTGATGGATTACTCCAGGAAGGCCTGATTTTCAGCGCCGCGGCTGAATTTCTCATCCAGCCGCCTGCGCAGAATTGGGGTGATGAGGACTGACAGCAGGATATAGAAAGGCATCGCGCCGGCGACGACGGCCGTCAGCAATGGACTGTAATAATACAGCACGAGGAAGAACACCAGCGTGAAAAACAGGTCGATGACCAGCGTCAATGCCGAGCCGGTGAGAAAATTGCGGATATTTTCCAGTTCCCGGACCCGGGCCACCGAATCCCCCACCCGACGTGCCTCGAACCAGGCGATGGGCAAAGCCAGAAGATGCTTGAACAACCGGGCGCCCAGCACCACATCGACGCGGTTGGCGGTATAGGAAAAAAGATAGCCGCGCAAGCCGGAAAGAACGACTTCGAACAAAGAAATCGCCAGCAGACCGAGGGCCAGCACATCCAGTGTCGTGAGGCCCTGATGCACCAGAACCTTGTCGATGACGACCTGAAAAAACAACGGTGTCAGCAGGGCGAACAACTGCAGAAAGAACGAGGCCAGCAGCACTTCCAGAAACAGCTTTTTGTATTTCAGCAGGGCGGGAACAAACCAGCCGATATCGAAGCGTCCGCCCAGACTGCCAAGCGACGCCCGGCGGGTAAACAGAATGATTTGACCGGACCAGTCCGGCAGGAACTGCTCCCTGCTCAGGGTCTGCGCCGCATGTTTTTCGGGCCGTTGAATCAGCACCTTGTCTTCTTTGATCCCGGCCAGTATGAAGTAGGAGCCATCGGAATCTGAAACGACGGCTGGCAGGGCGGTTTTCTGCAGGCGCTGCCAGTCACTCCGGGTGGATTGTACTTTCAGCCCCAGCGATCTGCCGGCATGAATGATCTCCGTTGTCGAAAACGGCATCCCCGGCCTGCCATAGCGGTGCTGCAGCTGCCCGGGATCGGCCGGCAAATGGTAAAAGCGGGCCATCAGCACCAGGCAGGCCAACCCGGAATCCTGTACTTGAGAAGTCAATTTTCCATGCTCTGTCTGTCACCATGAAGATACTCGTGCCATGACACGCGCATTACCTAGGGCAGGCACATTCCGGAATCAGGACCAGGCAGCGGCCAGAACCGGAGCAAGCTGCTCCTGCAATTCAGGGGACAAGGTCAGCTCCCCTGCGGCCGGCGGGTTGAAAGAGGCCATGACCATCGTCAGCTGATCGATCTGCCTGCTGGTGAGGCTGAAACCACCCGCTGTCCGGATTTCTTCCACCTGGTGATCCGCCCCGCGATACCAGCCGTCGATGGTCACGCGGTCGGATGTACCGATCAGGTCGATGCGTAAATCCTTGCCATGCCGGGAGAACCACAGCTGATTGTGGTCGACGTCCCGCAGAAATTGCAGGACGTCGTGATTCCCAGCTGAGTCATCATCTTCAACAATCCTGTCCCTGTTGTCGCCGCGGGAAAAAAAATAGACATCGTCACCACTGCCGCCAAACAGTCTGTCCTTGCCGCTGCCTCCCTGCAATCGATCGTGACCGGCTTCGCCGTACAGTCTGTCATTGCCGTCGCCGCCAGACAAATAGTCCGAACCAGCAGCACCATGTAAAACATTGCGCAGCTGATTGCCGTACAGAGCATTGTCCAGATCGTTGCCATTGCCCTTCCGCGCAGAATCGGTCAGATGCAGCTCTTCGACATTGGCCGTCAATGTATAGTCGACCGAACTGTAGACCAAGCGTGTCGCTACCTCGTGATAGATTTTGGGACATCCAAGTCTCCAAAATCGACTCGCCAACGCGACAACCATTATTGCCCCGGCCGTCCTGCGTCCGTGCCGCTTCGCCACACCTTC
>JANEMG010000176.1 GCA_024511045.1 Gammaproteobacteria bacterium
CATAAGCGTTCTATTGAGGTGTGATTTGGATTTCAAGTTCCCAATATTATACCTCTTTAGAGCGCACTATTCATTTACAATCAACAAGTTATTCTGTCTTTCTGAACTCCGAAACTTTAGTGATAACTGTGCCTGGAAAGGCTTGGAGCGGTTTTTTTCAGTCATATCAAAAGTAAATTGCGGCATATGCCGCGGTCGACTGCGGTATATGCCGCAATTTTTATTCGTATTTGTGATGCCGATCACAGAAATTTCCGTGATTCAGGTCTACCGCGTAGCGATCACGAGAGGGTAGGAGCGGCTTCAGCCGCGACTTCAACCTTAATCCGCGCCCGCGAGGGTATCGTTCCCGAGCTCTGCGTGGGAATGCAGGCCGTGACGCTCCGCGTCACGGAACGCGGGAGCGTTCCAGGATGGGTTCCCACGGCGCCCGTGGGAACCCTGCGCAAAGTCCGGCTGGAATTTCTCCTGTAAAGCTCAGAGATTGAAGCCCGGCCCCTTCAGGACGAAAAAGCCTTTGCCGTTGTTGGTGCGGATCGTTGTTGGTGCGGATCATGGCATCCCCCAGAGCGTCGATCTGTTCCCTGATGATGCGCTTCTGCGCCCTGGTGGCGGACAGTTCGATGCTGTGGTCGATCTTCAACAGCAGCAGGCCTTTCTTGAATTTTGCCCGGTAGCCCTTGTTCAGACCGCTGAACAACACCTGGTAGGCCTCCTGCTCCCGGTCATTGATTTCCAGAAAGGTCACCAGGTGCAGGCGCGCGTCGATATCGTAAGGATTCAGGCGCAGGCACTGATGGTAATTGTCGACCACCGCCTGCCTTTCCCTGTCTGTGGCCGCCGACGCACTGAGCAGTTCCGCCCTGAGGCGATAGTTGATGGAGTTGAGGGGGTTTTTTTCGATGGCGGTGTCGGCTTTTGCCAGGCCGAAGGCAACCAGATCCCGGGCATCCTGCAGCGGAATGTGGTTCTTCGGATTCTTGAGAATGTCGATGATCACGGCGGCCTGGTGGCTGTAGTTGGCCTCCATGAAGGGCGCAAAACGTTCGGTAGTGAGCAGGTTGCGCAGCCGGTCATCCGGGGTTTTCGCCAGCGTGGCGAGGTGCACGGCGTGAAAGCTGATGAACAGGCTCAGCAGGACGAGGCCCGCTGCCAGGGCCAGCGCTGCGCTGATGCTGTAATAGCCGGAGCGGGTCATGCGCCGCTTCGGAATGCAGCCGGCGATGGCGATTGCCGGATCGCGTCGGCTGAGCATGCCGGTATACAGGCCCAGCAGGACCAGAACGGCCGGCTGATGCAGGTCGAAGCTGAAGGCGGTATGCAGCAGCACCGACAATATCGCCGCAAAACAGCCCAGGCCGATCAGTCTGTTCCTGGGATTGCCATCGCGATGATAGCTGCGCCAGGCCTGCCGCACCAGCAGCGCGATGAACATCAGGAAGGCCAGCAGCCCCACAGGTCCGAGTTCCAGCAGAAACTGCAGATAGTCGCTGTGTACGAACTGGCCGATTTCGTAGCCGCTGGCGGCGTCCCGGTATTGTGGATAGAGCCAGGGATACATGCCCGGTCCCCAGCCCAGCAAGGGCCGGTCCAGGTACATCTGCCAGCCAACGACCCAGAGTCGGTTCCTGCCGGAGCTGACGGCACCGATGTCCATTCCGCCTGCCGGCTGGAACAGTCTTGCGGACAAGGCGCCGTCGTGCAGCAGGTAGCCGGCGCTGAACCAGACGGCCAGGGATAGCAGCGTTTTGCCGGTGCAGCCGTTTTTCCAGCCTGCGTACAGCAGCAGCCCCAGCCCCAGCCCGCTGCCCAGAACGACGCCGCGGCTCAGGGTCAGGGACATGGCCAGGGTGCAGGCGGCGATCAGTATGCCCACGGGCCAGGTGTTCCCGCCATCCAGCGCACGGATCAGAAAAGCCGCGCAAAAGGGCAGTACCAGCATGCTGAGGAAGGCGGCATGGGTGTTCCAGTTGAGCATCAGTCCGGCGGGTCGCTGAATGTCCAAGGCAAAGGTCTGATAGCAGGTGAGGCTGACCAAAATCAGCGCCAGAGGCACCAGCAGCAGACGAAAACAATGCCGTTGCCGGGGACTCAGCCAGAATCCCAGCAGCATGGCCAGCAGGCCGGCAAGATAATTCAGCAGCACCAGCAGGCTGTCGCTTGGCACCGGAGACCAGAGCAGGGACAGTGAGGCCCACAGAAAAAACAGCGCATAAGCGGCGATGGGACCGTTCATCGGCAGGGTCAGGGATCTTCGGTAGCCGGCAATGATTTTGCCTGCCAGAAGACTGCTCAGAAGCAGCAGGGCCAGCAGCAGCCAGCGGAAGCTGTAGTCATGGCCCTGCAGCTTGAGTGCCGCCGCCAGCGCCAGCAGGGTGAGCAAGGCGGGCAGGATGTCACGGATCGGCAGTTTGCCGGTTGTCGGATTGGGGGTTGAAATAGGCATGAAAGGGGGTTGTATTTTTCAGTGAAAGATTCAAATTTAAGGCAATATTCATGCCGTGAAGTTTGTTTTTGATTTGTGACTCCCGGGACGGATATGCGGGAAGGATCGCTGAAATCGTGTCTGATGCCGTTCCTGCGAAGGAATCGCAGTCAGTGACGCTCTGCGTCACAGAACGCGGGAGCGTTCCAGGATGGGTTCCCACGGAGACCGTGGGAACCATGCGAAAAGGGAGACTGCGGGAACCTGCGCAAAAGGCTGCGTGAAGGGAGGAAATCGCGGCTGAAGCTCTTCCTGCGGGGGAATCGTTCCCGCGCTCTGCGTGGGGGTGCTGTCTGTGACGCTCTGCGTCATGGAATGCCGGAGGGTTGTTGAGCGGCCTGTCGATGCATCGATCCCGCATGTTCCAGGGTTTGTCGGGCTACGCTGACGCTAACCCGTATTCAGCTTGGCTTTTTGACAATGGGGATGTCCGGATGACAGACGAGATGTGGATTCGGGGGTAAGCGTTCGACCTGCCGGAGAAATCCCGGGCGTTTCCATAATGGATGTGCGCCAAGGATTCCTCCTTGCGTTCGTTGGGCCGCTGCTGCGGCAAGCCGGCCCTCAGGGATAGATGACTTTCGGCTGAAAATAGGTAGCGGGGTACTTGGGATCGAACTCGATCTGTCTTTGCGGCTTCTTCGCCTGCCGGGCCAGGTCTTTGTCGAGATAGACGACCTTGGGTTCGAAATAGGTGGCCGGGTACTTGGGGTCCTGGACGACTTGTCTGGCGGCAGGCGCTGGTGCTTTCTGGGTCACGGATTCATCGAGGTACAGGACCTTGGGCTGGAAATCGGCGGCGGGGTATTGCTCATCGCTTTCGGCATGGGCGGTCATTGCGCTCAAGGCGATTCCCGCGGCGCCTAAAGCCAGAGTGATGGTTTTATTCATGTGATTGTTATCCTCCAGTAGTTGTACGGCGACAAGCCTGGTTTGTATTTGTACGTCGCCAAGTATCAGATATTTTCCGCAATTGCGCAATAGTAATTTTTCCGGGGATGCCCGATTTCCGGTCTGGCCGCAATAGATCAGTCTGTTCTCGGACAGCCTCCTAGAGCAGGGTTTTGATTTTCGGATGATTGGCGATCAGCTGCTGCCTGAATGCCTCGACGGCCGCTTCGTCGTCTCGGTCAGCACGGGGGATGTCGACCGGAATTTCACTGAGCACGTGCATCGGCGGGGCGTTGAGAAAAATCAGCCGGTCCGCCAGGGTGATGGCTTCCCGCAGATCATGCGTGACGAACAGTATGCTGTGCGGCCGCTGTTCCCAGAGCCGCAGCAGCAGACTGCGTACCTGCCGGGCCGTAGGCGGATCCAGGGAGACGAACGGTTCGTCCAGCAGCAGGATGTCGGGATCGACGGCGAATGCCCGGATGATTGCCACCCGCCGGCTCATGCCCAGCGAGAGGCGTTCCGGGTAGACATGCTGCATGTCACTGAGATTCATTGCCGCCAGCAGGGAATCGATGGTGCTGTCCGGGATTCCCTCGGGCAGCGCCAGGGCGATGTTTTCCCGTACCGTGCGCCAGGGCAGCAGGCGGGGGTTCTGGAAGACGTAGCCAATCCTCGGGGCGCCGCCCTGTTCGTCCGGGGTGATTTTTCCCCGGAAATCCCTGTCCAGGCCGGCGATGATGTTCAGCAGCGTGGTCTTGCCGCAGCCGGAGGGTCCCACCAGGCAGACGAACTCGTTGCTGTGCAGGATGAAATCCAGTCCGGCGATGGCCTGATGCGGCCGCGCGTCGCCTGCGGCCGGGAAGGTCTTGTCCTGGATGTCGATGCGGACTTCGGTCATCTTCGCCAGCGCTGCGAGCGCTCGTCAAGTGGCTTCAGCAGCAGGACTTCAATCAGCTGGATCACCGCGACGAAGGCGATGGTATAGGCGAGGATGCCGGCCACGTCGAACAGCTGGAAGAACAGGTGCAGCTGGTAGCCCATGCCGTCGCTGCGGCCCAGCAATTCCACCACCAGGATGATTTTCCAGATCAGTGCCAGGCCGGTGCGGGTGGCGCTCATCACGAAGGGGTGCAGCTGCGGCCAGACAACATGCAGAAAGGTCTTGCGTCTGCCGAAATGGTAGCTGCGCGCCATTTCCAGCAGATCCTGATCCAGCGTTCTGGCCCCTTCGCGTATCGTGACCACGACATTGGGCAGCTTGTTGATCACCACGGCCAGAATTGCGGCCGATTCCACCAGCCCGAACCAGATGTAGCAGAGAATGATGGTCACCAGCGCCGGAATGTTCAACAGGATGACCAGCCAGTTGTCGAAAAAATAGTCCAGCTGCCGGTTTCTGCCCAGCACGATGCCGATGGCGCAGCCAAACAGCATGGCGATGCTGAAGCTGGCCAGCAGTCGCAGCAGGGTGATGGAGAGGTGATGCGGCAGCTGTCCGGAGACGATTTCCCGCCACAGGACTTCGGCGACCGCGACCGGCGGCGGCAGCGCCATGCTGTTCAAATAGCTGGCCAGGCCCTGCCACAGGCCCAGGAACAACAGCAGCGACAAGGTGTGCAGGACGCGCGGGGAATGCCAGTTGGCACGGAGCTGCAGGGATGGGCTCATGGTCGTCGAAGCTGGATGGTATGGAACGGTTGGTTGTTATCTTGATAGCGGTGGGACATTTTTTGTCTGGGGCAAGGTGAAAAACGCCGCTGCGGCTAGCCAGTCCGGCGGGTAAAAGCTGTTTGAAGCCTGATCCAGCGCTGTGCCATGCACGATTTCTCCCGACCCCCGACAGGAAAACAAAGCCCAACCTGCAGCCTTATTGTTCCCAGAAAGTTCCCGGAGACAGGCCGGCCGCGGCGCCGGTCAGGCGTCCCCCGCTGTGTGTTTTCAATAGCCTGTAGATTTCACCGGCGGCTTTTTGTTCTGCCGCTCCCCAGCTGCTGATGCGCCCTGCACAGTATCTCTGGCGCAGAAGTTTTCGGGTGTCGGGATCATCTGCCTTGACCAAAGGCTGGATCTGCTGCCAGGCGCTGTCCGATGTGCAAAGCAGATCCCTGGCCTGCCGGGTCGCCTGGAAAAACTGCCGCAGTGCCTGTCGATGCGTCTCTCCCCAGCCCGCCTCGAAGACATAGC
>JANEMG010000459.1 GCA_024511045.1 Gammaproteobacteria bacterium
ATGGATAACCATGGCGTTATGCTTCCTCCAGGTTTTGCGTGAGCCAGTCGTTCAATATCTGGCGGGTTCGGAACAAAGGATAGCTCCTTTTTGGAATATAATCACATGGTACCCGACATAGATGCTAACATGTTATGTTTATCTGACTTAGGAATGATGTGTGCTAAATATTAAAGAGATAGCCGTCGCCGGAATTGTCATGCTGCTCGGTGGCTGCGCCAGTACAGTGCAGCAAGGTGACAATGCCAGTGCTGGCGACAAGATGCATGTCGCTGTGGAAACAGGGATGGAAGAGCTGGCTGGGGGCGTCGAAACGGAAATCGATCCGGAGGTGCTCTATCTGCTGCTGACCGGAGAACTGGCTGGACAGAGAGGTCAGTACGACATTGCCCTGGAGGCCTATCTTCGCGCCTCGCGCCGGGTAAAGGATGCAAGGCTTGCCGAGCGGGCAGCCAGAATTGCGCTGTATTTGAAGGAACCCGGGAAAACCGAGGAAGCGGTTTCTTTGTGGTTGCAGTTGGACAAGGACAATCTGACGGCCAGGAAGATTGCCGCGTTATCTGCATTGCAGGCCAAGGATAAAAGCGCGGCGCTGGAGCATTTGAATTTTCTGCTGCAGGCCGATCCGGCAGGTTTCGAAGAGACTCTGCTGGAATTGATGAAAATGCTGGGTACAGCGCAGCAGATGCCCTTTACCTATGATGTCCTGGAGGAAATGACCCTGCAGCATCCGGATCAGGCGGTGTTGTATTTTGTCCAAGGGGTGCTGGCCATGCAGATGCAACAAACCCCGCTGGCCCTGGACAAGGTACAGCGTGCACTGGATCTGCAGCCGGACTGGCAAAGGGCGATGGTGTTTCAGGCGCAGCTGGCTGCGCATTCCGGGGATCTGCCCAGAGCCAGGGAAATTTTGCTGCAGGCAGTCGACAAATATCCGGAAAACCGTCAATTGCAGAAGCTGCTGGCACAGGTCCATATCAAATCCGGTGAATATGACCAGGCGGTCGATGTCTATCGGCGGATTCTGCAGGAGCAGCCCGATGATGAAGAGACGCAGTTCTCCTTGGCGCTGGTCTATCTGCAGTTGCAGCGGGATGCTGAAGCCAAAGCGATTTTTCAGCAATTGCTGGACACGCCCGGAATGCAGATGCGGGCCAGTTTTTACCTGGCCAGGATCGAAGCCAAGGCCGGCAATGCCGACCAGGCTCTGGTCTGGTTCGACAAGGTGTCGACAGGACCCCTGGTTTTTGAAGCGGCGATCAGCGCCGTGGCCCTGCTGATCGATGAAAAACGCTTCGATGATGCCTTGCTGCGCCTGTTGAGCCTGAAAGGCAAATTTCCCAAGCAGCATTTGCGCTTGCTGCTGATGGAGGCGGATCTCTATAATGAACAGCGGCAATATCAAAAGGCCTATGATCTGTTGACCGCGGCGCTGCAGGAAATGCCGGAGCAGAAGGAACTGTTGTATACCCGGGCGCTGATTGCCGAGCGCCTGGACAGGCTGGATATCCTGGAGGCGGATTTGCAGAAGATTCTGCAAAAGCACCCCGATGATGCCAACGCCTTGAATGCTCTGGGGTATACGCTGGCCGACCGTACCGATCGCTATGCCGAGGCGCAGCGTTACCTGCAAAAGGCGATCGAACTGCAGCCCGACGAGGCGGTGATCATCGACAGCTATGGCTGGCTGCAATTCAAGCAGGGAAATCTGCAAGAGGCCTTGCGCTATTTGAGGCGTGCCTACGACAAGTTGAAGGAAGGCGAAATTGCCGCGCACCTGGTCGAAGTGTTGTGGGCGATGGGGCGGAAGCAGGAGGCCAGGGAGGTTTTTTCCGAGGCGTTGCAGCAGGTTTCCGAACCGCAGGAGCTGCTGGATTTGCAGCAGCGCATCCCCGGATTGCAATAAACGGTGCAGGGATATCCCTGTCTCTTATACACA
>JANEMG010000177.1 GCA_024511045.1 Gammaproteobacteria bacterium
AGTAACAAGTTTTTAATATCGAGAAAAAATGAGGCGCTAACGCGCATTTTATTTATATAATTCAATTTGATAGCTTAAGCCTTCGGCATTATCTACCCACAGATATCGCTGAGGAGGCATATTTTTCAATCAGGTCGATGCTGTCTTGCTGATGCATATTCAGGCCTTTACTGATTTTGAGGATGCTGAAGCGCACACTATACTACAGGCGAACGAAAAATAATTCGCGTTAATTGCAGAAATTTGAAGGGTCAAGGTCTCTCCATCATGAGCGGACATGCCGCTCGATCAGCCCAAGCGCCGTCTCCAGCAGATCGTCCCGGCCTGCAGCCAGCTTCACAGCATCGGTTTGCCGGCGCAGCCAGGTAAACTGGCGCTTGGCCAATTGCCTGGTGGCAATAATGGCTTTTTCGGTCATGGTCCGATAATCATATTCCCCGGCCAGATAGGACCAGACCTGTCGATAACCAACCGCCCGGATCGAAGGCATGGCTGTGGTCAGATCGCCACGCCTGAACAGCGCCTCGACTTCCTCGACAAGGCCCTGCTCCAGCATCTGCCGGAAGCGCCGGGCAATCTGCTCGTGCAGCACCGGCCTGTGTTCAGGTGCGACGACCAGCTTTATGCAGTGATAGGGGATATCCTGGGCCTGACCCTTCCTGATCAGTTCACTCAAGGGTCTGCCGCTGAGCTGGTAGACTTCCAGGGCACGCTGGATACGCTGCGGATCATTGGGATGAATGCGTTGCGCCGATTCCGGATCGACCTCGGCCAAACGCCT
This sequence comes from Gammaproteobacteria bacterium, assembly GCA_024511045.1. Lineage (GTDB taxonomy): Bacteria > Pseudomonadota > Gammaproteobacteria > Methylococcales > Methylomonadaceae > JANEMG01. The sequence goes on from JANEMG010000177.1 coordinate 782, forward strand.
GAGCAGAGTCTGCCAGCCATGCTCCACCGCCTGCCGGTCCAGCATTTCCCTGACGGCGGCATCGGCCGCCGGCAGTTCGGCCAGTCCATGCAGCAAAGCGTGAAAATACAGCATCGTCCCGCCCACCAGCAGCGGGATCTTGCCACGTCCGGTGATATCCTGCATCGCCGCCAGGGCCCTGGCCCGGAACTGGCCTGTGGAAAAGGCCTCTGCCGGGTCGAGTATATCGATCAAATGATGGCGTACTGACGTCCGTTCCTGCAACGTCGGCTTTGCGGTACCGATGTCCATGCCGCGATACACCAGCGCGGAATCGACGCTGATGATTTCACAGGGCAGTGCCTCGGCAATCTGCAGGGCCAACGCGCTCTTGCCCGATGCGGTGGGCCCCAGGATAAAAACCGTCGCCGGTTGCCGCTGTCGCGCTGTCATCGATACCCGTTCAGCAGCTGTCTTGTCCCGATACGATTCCTGATGACGACAATGAATCAACGATTTTCAAAATTCCGGCAACGTAATCAGCTTTCAATGCCGCGGTCCGGTTTGCTCCGGACGTCGATGGCGCTGAAATTGTCGTTCAGCGACTGCACCAGTTCTTTGGCGCGATCCTTCAATTTCAGCAATTGCATGCGCGTCTGTTTAGTCCATCCCACCGGCTCCTTGATGGGCAGCAGGATGCGCCAGAAAGTCAGACTCTTCTCGAAAAGTCCTGCAAGATTTTCCAGCAGCCCCTGCTCCTTCTTCTTTTTTTCCAGATCCTTGATGATGAATTTCGCCTGCATCCTGCTGACCAGCAGATGGATCGGCACCATCATCGCAACGATCACGGCAATGGAAATGGGCGCCAGGAAGGGGTCCAGAAACAGGTCCAGCAGTCCAAAGCCTGATATCTCACCGATCACAATCAAAAACACGAAAAAGCTCAAAATCAATCCCGATGTGAAATTACTGCGCTCTTTCCAGGTGGTGATGGCTTTTTGCACCTCCGGAATGACCTGATCGTCGATTTCATCGATGCTGTGCTCCAGCGAGTTCAGTATGCGGTAGGCGCTTTCCACGTTGATGTGCTCGATTCTCTGGTGTATTTTTTTCAACTCCGCATCATTGCTGGTACCGGCCTGATAGGATCCCGACATCTGGGCGATCAGCTTGTTTTGCTCCGGCGCATCCTGCAGCACCACGAACTGACCGGAATCCAGACCGAATTCTTGCAATTGCCTCTTCCAGATCTCCGGGTCGGCTGGATTCGCGGCGGTTCCTTTCTGGTTGATGACGAACAGTATTTTGTTCAAGTCCTGGTCTCTGACCGCCTCGTTGATAAACCGGCTCAAGGATTCCCGCAAATCCTCCAGATCGGGCTTCGCGGCATCGAAGAACACCAGCACCAGATCCGACGTCTGTACGATGAACTGATTCAGGTAATCGATGACCGGGTTTTGCGCTTCGATGGTGAAATTGGGTGCGACAACGATCAGTTTTCCCTGCAATGCCTGACAATTGGCCGTTTTCATTTCCAGATAGGTGTTGATGTGGCTGCCTTCACCTTTTTTCACCTGGTCTATTTTGTGGCTGATCTGATAGAAGGGGAAACGGGTGTCGCCATCCAGCGCCGTTCCCGGCAGGGTTACCGGCAATTCCTTGCTGCTGTAATGCAGTATCGTGAATTTGTTTCTGGGCAATTGCCGGTCGGCATCCAGGACATCGCTCTTCAGATACTGATTGATGAATTTTTCCGCGCCGGCGGTTGCTGTACCGAATACCGTGATTATAGGCCACCAGGAAATCTTGCTGGCCGTCGATTCATCCATATCGATCAACCCCAGGTCGTAGGCAATCTGATCCAGTTCGTGATAGACCCTGGAGGCCTCCAGCAGCGCCGGGTTCTGATTGGCAAGATGCTTTTCCAGATATAAAAGATATTTACTCGCAGATTTATCAGCCATTGCTAACACCTTATTTTTTCAGTTTAAACGGTACCAGGCAGTCACCCGTCGGGGCACGCTCTCCAGCATGCAGCAAGGTCAAGCCAAACCGGAATCCATTATATAGAAGTCCGGTAATCACGACACAGGAAACTGTGAGTATGCCTCATTTTTGAGACTTTGAGAACAGCAATGGCAATCCCAGTCCGACAATGAACGACAACACCAGCAGCAGCCAACTGTGCCGACTCCAGGCGATGGCATAGTGATCGGGTGTAACCGGAGCAGTCAATCCTGGAATGCTCGGCAAATCCTTGTCCCCGCCGCCGACCTTGAACTGCGCCTTCATGCCCTTTTCGGTATGCTGGGAAATGTCGCAATGCACCAGGTAAGTCTTGCGCTGCTTCGGAAAAATCAGTGAAGCCCGCTTCTTTCCCGAACCGTTGACCTCGATGGTGAACATTCCCTTGGGATAGAGATAGCCCGGCAGGCCATGGACCATGAACTGATGCCGGATGTCATCGTCATTGACGAAGGTGATGTTGACCCGGGAACAGGGTTTGATCTGCCATTGCTGCCGGTCGTATGCAAACATCAGTCCGCTGAACTTGCGGGCGTGCTTCTGGCCGGCATGCACGGTGAGATCGACTTCATCGCTGATTTTTTCACAATCCTTCGGCAGCTTGTCCGGGTTGCTGTTCATGATCATGCCCTTGGCATCCATGGCCATGCCGGCATGCTGCATGGCCGCCTGGTTCAACCCCGGATGGAGCAAAACGCCAAATGCCAGCAGCAGCGCCGAAGGATTCATTGGATGCATCTTCATTATTCTTTATGTCCGTCTCAATCGGTTGATTAAAATGATGACTATTGCCAGGGCCAGGCCCAGTAGCAGACCAAAGCCCAGCAGCTGTATATATTCCGGCGGCAGCAATCCGGGTTCGCCCAGCAGCTGGGCAAAATCACCAATACCCCAGACCGGTTGCTGCCCGGCAAAATAATTCCTGTTGAAGATTTGGCCGATGGCTTCTGCACGCACTTTGGGCATGCCCTGGGCATCGAGCAGGCTGCGATAGGCAAGAACGGCAATGTTGCCGCCCGGCGCCATGCCATCGCTGGTGATGCCGGTTTCGACATGGTCATGAAACAGCCAGATCCCGGCGCCATAGCTGTGCAGCCCGTCGTTGCTGGTCTGCAGGTGCAGATCCAGGCGCTGAGCCGGCGCCAGATCGTAGACATCACGGATATAGCGGTTCCGCTCCGGCAATGTCACACCATCGTAGGCTGTGATCGTCGCCTTGTGCCCATGGAGATGCAGCGCCAGCAGTGAACGCTGGGCATTGACGATGCGCAGCTTGATGTTTTCGTCCGGGCTGGCGACGATCAATGCATCACGCAGCGTATAGGGAAAGGAATGGCCGTTGAGCAGAAAATAATTCTCCGTCGACTCGGTCATGTTGTATTCCCGGTTCATTGCCTTGGCAATCAGGCGTGGATCGTTGGCCTGCTGAATGGTCCGTGCCAGGCGCTTGTCGACGGCCTGATAATGCAGATCATATTCCTGGTCATACTGCTCCATGACCGCCACCGAGGAATGCCTGACCTGCCCAGCGCCAACATTGAAGGTCTGCAGCCAGTTGTCGGGGCGGTTCTCCTCGACGATGAACATGCCGTTCAGGCCCATCTGCAAATGCTTGTCGGTCTGCACGTGGCAATGATAGAACATCGTGCCGGGCTGTCGGGGATGCAATTCGTAGGTGCGGCTCTTGCCGGGAAAGACCGGCTCCTCACCGGTGACCGGCACACCGTCGTTGTCGCCGCCGGCTGCCGTTCTGAAAGGATGGTCGACGCCATGGAAATGAATGGTATGGGGCAGATAATGGGTGTTTTCCAGGGTGATGAACACCTTGTCGCCCTGCTCCACCCGGATCACCGGCGATGGCGCACGCAGCAGGTCATTGGCCTCTCTGCTGCGAAAATGCTTCACCGACATGCCCCGGGATTTCGGTGCGAACACCCACAACCCTGGCTGTATTCCCGGTGCGATGTCGTAGGTCGTAAACAGGAAATCGCCATCCGGTGTCGAACCGTTCAGCTCCATGACCTCCAGCTTGATGCGGATGATGTCCGGATCGCCGTCGCCGTCCAGATCATCGGACTTGATCAATGCGTCTTCAGAAAGGCGGGTCTGCATCAGGGTCTGCATCGAGACCTGATCGACGCCCTTGACGAAAGCGGCGATGGCATGGGGATTGTCCGGCTCGCAGAGCGGCGATTCGGCGATGGCGACGCCATCGATCACCTGTGCGGCGCGCCATTCCGGATGCCGGTCGGAACAGGGCTTTTCAACGCCCTGGCGTTGCTTGACGGCATTGTAGGTGGTTTCCGGCGGCAGCAGCTCCGCCTGGCCATAATACCCGGGCCTTATCCATAGCGCCGCCGTGATGATGACCGGGAGCAATAGCAACAGCAGCAAGTTGATCAGTTTGTTTTGCATTGTCATTCTGAATGATACTGTTCAGGGGGAAAATCAGAGCAGCATCATACAGCAAAATCTTTTTCTTTTTCCAGATATACAACAGGACCGGGATAGAGAACCGCTCCCGCGTGATGCGCTTCGCTTGTCAGACCTGTGAGAAATTGTCATTGTGGTGAAACCGTTTTATCGTAGCACGGCGATAGTCAACATAATATTGCCTGATTACATATGACCTTCAGCTTTGCTGAAACTGTCAAGTCCCGATAGATCATAGATTTTCTTTTTGAATAATTCCGGTTGTTTTTTGTGCCAATCCTTAAGCGCCTGAATGGGCGTGATGTGCCCGATGTTTTTCTGCGGGACATGGT
>JANEMG010000008.1 GCA_024511045.1 Gammaproteobacteria bacterium
ACCCGGACATCAGATAATGTGGCAAGGGTATACCGCCTTACAGTTTATGTGTACTGGTTTCATGCTGCAGGATGGGGGGTAATATTGTGTGCGATGACTTATGGGTAATAGGCAGGGCTAGGGCGCGGCACCAGCATTCTGAGCACCTGCTCGGTAATGGTGCTGGCCCCGCGCCGCGTGCCGTCATGGACAAGATTCTGCTGCAGCGCATGCAGCCTGGCCAGCCAGTCGACGCCGTGATGACGGAAAAAACGTCGATCTTCCGAGACGATGAAGGCGCGCCGCACAAACAGCGGGATATCATGCAGAACAACCCGGTCGTGCACGTTCCAGCGGTTCTGGTAGGTGATCGACAGCGGCTGGCCGTGGCGGTCCAGCAGTTGCACCCGGTCGGCTTCGGCCAGGACTTCGTCGAAAGACGCCGGCAGCGCCTGCATGTCCCGCACAGTGAGCCAAGCCAGCCCGATCAGCAGGCAGACCATGACACTGCAAAAGACCAGCACCCTGTTTGCCATCATCGTCCCCTATAGCCTGTGGTCAGGCTGGCGCCAACCCGGCCTGCGTAGTTCAGGTGCAGAGAGCATATCAGCCGTCAAGATCCCTCCTTGTGTCGGGATGACAGGACTTCCGGAGTTTGGGGGAAATCATTATGGCTCCGTGCCCTCTTTGTCCTCTGTGGTTGATTCATACAATCCATCATTTGCTCGCCTATGCCAGTCTGTCGGGTGACGCTGCAGTGCGACCTGCTTTGACTGGCGGGATTCCCACGCGGATCATGGAAACCATGGCCCATGCTGCATCAATCCTGCTGGCGCAGCATCTGTTCGGCCAGTTCGGCCATGGCCGCGTCGCCGCCGCCCGGCCCGAGCAGCTTTTTCACCCGCCCCAGCTCCCTGCGCATCTCCCCGGCGTAGTCAGGGTCGCTCAGGATCCTGATGATTTCCCCGGCCACTGCTTCCGGGCTGGCCTGCTGCTGAATCAACTCCCTGACGATGGCCTTGTCGGCCACGATATTGGGCAGGCCGATGAACGGGGATTTCACCAGCCAGCGGCCCAGCCAGTAGGTCAGCGGGGAAAGTTTGTAGACGATCACCATGGGCACGGTCAGCAGCGCCGTTTCCAGCGTCGCGGTGCCGGAGGTGATCATCACCGCGTCGCAGCACTGGATGACGTCATAGGGCTGGTTCCTGACAACCTGAACGGAAACCGGCGAATCCTGCAGCACCGTCTGCAGCAGTTCGTCGCTGATGGAATCCGCCTGCGGCAGCAGGAACCGGCAGCCGGGGAATGTCTTTCGCACTTCCCCTGCCGCCAGCAGCATCACCGGCAGCATGCGCCTGATTTCCTGCGCGCGGCTGCCGGGCAGGATGCCGACCACCGGCGACTCCTCCGGCAATGCGAAAAGCCGCCGGTCCTCCGACCTGCTGCGCAGCGGCTCGACCTTGTCCACCGACGGATGGCCGACATAACACACCGGAATATCGTGTTCCTGGTAATAGGGTGTTTCGAAGGGGAAGATGACCGCCATCATGTCGATCACCTGGCCATATTTTCTGGCCCTGCCGGGACGCCAGGCCCAGACCTGCGGACTGACATAGAACAGCACCTTGACGCCGCAGCGCTTGGCGTGGCGCGCCAGTTTGTAGTTGAATTCCTTGTAATCGACGCAAATCAGCAGATCCGGCCGCTCATTGCTGACAATTTCCTGCATTTGCCGCAGGGCGGCGCGGATTTCCCGATAATGTTTGAGCACCTCGATGACGCCGATGACGCCGATCTGCGAGGAATCGTAGCGCACGTCGATCCCGGCCCGGGCCATCTTCCGCCCGCCCATGCCGATGCCCCGCACAGCGGGCAGACGTTTTTTCAGTTCCAGGAACATCGCCGCGGCATGGGCGTCGCCAGAGGCCTCGCCGGCCACCAGCATCACGGTTTGCGTTTGCCTGTCCTGCTGCACGGCGCCTTCCAGGGAAAATTCAGGCCGGCGGGCCTTCAGACGCCGTACAACGCGGTCTTGATCACGCCGGCAATTTCCCTGATCTGGGCATCGGTCAAAGACGGGCAGATGGGCAGCGACAGGCATTGTCCGCTGATCGCCTCGGTGACCGGCAGGGTCAGGCCGGTGCATGCGTCGGCAAAAACCTTCTGCCTGTGCAGGGGCACCGGATAATAGATGGCGCAGGCGATCTGCTCCGCCTGCAGCGCCTCGAACAACAGGTCGCGGTGCTCCGAAAGCAGCGTGTATTGATGATAGACATGCACACCGACACCATCTTCGAAGGGCGTGCTCAGCGGCAGACCGGTGAGCAGTTCCGAATAGAGGTGCGCCGCAGCGCGGCGGTGCTGGTTGTAGGTATCGATGCGCTTCAGCTTGGCCCTGAGAACCACCGCCTGCATCTCGTCCAGGCGGCTGTTGTAACCGATCAGATCATGGTGGTAGCGGACATCGGAGCCATGATTGCGCAATTTCCGCACCACAGCCGCCGTGTCATCGGAATTGGTCGCCACCAGACCGCCATCGCCATAGGCGCCCAGGTTCTTGCTGGGGAAAAAACTGTAACCGGCGGCATTGCCGATACTGCCGGTCTGTCTGCCGGCTATCGATGCGCCAAAGGACTGCGCGCAGTCTTCGATGATCTTCAGGTCGTGTGCCCGACATAGCGTCTGGATGCTGTCCATATCGGCGGGCTGGCCGAACAGATGCACTGGCATGACAGCCCTGGTCCTGGGGGTAATGGCCTGTTCGATGGCTTCGGCGGTGATATTGAAGGTTCCGGGATCGATGTCGACAAAAACCGGCACGGCCCCGACATAACGAATCGCCTCGGCGGTGGCGATGAAGGTAAAGGCGCTGGTGATCACTTCATCTCCTGCGCCTATGCCTTCCGCCAGCAGCGCCAGATGCAGGGCGTCGGTTCCCGATGCGACGCCGATGGCATGTTTCACGCCCAGATATCCGGCCGCCTCATTTTCAAAGGCCTGCACGTTCGGCCCCAGAATGAAGGCGCAGCTTTCCAGGACTTCCCGCAGTCCCTGTTCGATTTCCGGCTGCAGCTCGGCATACTGGGCTTTCAGGTTTACCATTGGGATCATAGGATTTATTGCCTCGCAGAATAATGCAATGAAGTCATCGTTGAATAGTTCATGACCGGCTTGCGCCGCGCAAGCCTGCCTTGCTTAACGGCCGGTCGCCTGGTGCCCCTGGCTGTGCAGCAGGTCGGTAATCTGAATCGCCGTGGCCAATGCCCTTCTGCCGGCCTCCCCGGGAACCAGCGGATTTTCGCCGGTCTGGATGCATTGCACGAAATGTTTGATCTCTTCCAGCAGGGCATCGCCATTTTCAAACACCGACTCCTCGGTGACGATTTCCGGAATGCCCGGAAACATTTCCTTTTCGCCGGTACGATATTTCATCAAGACGCGGTTCTGGAAATCCACCGAGATATAGGAGCAGGGTCGGAACATGCGCATCTTGCGCTCCATTTTCATGCTGATGCGGCTGGCGGTGACATTGGCGACGCAGCCGTTTTCGAAGACCAGCCGGGCATTGGCGATGTCGGTATCCTGGGTCAGCACGGCGGTGCCGCTGGCATCCATCCGCTCCACTTCGGAATCCACCAGCGCCAGGATGATGTCGATATCGTGAATCATCAGATCCAGAACCACGCTGACATCGTTGGCGCGGGGATTGAACGGGGACAATCGGTGCGATTCGATGAACAGCGGCTTGCTTTCCGTCTCGTCCAGACCCAGGATTGCCGGGTTGAATCGTTCCAGGTGCCCCACCTGCAGAATCACCCCCTGCCGCCGGGCGATGGCGATCAGATCATCGGCCTCCTCGATGCTGACGGTGATCGGCTTTTCCACCAGTACATGGCTGCCGCTGCCAAGAAAATCGCGGGACACGGCGTGATGCAGACTGGTCGGCACGACCACGCTGACGGCATCGACCTTGCCCAACAGTGACCGGTAATCGGTCAGCGCTTCGGCGCCATAGCGATCGGCAATCTCCCTGGCGGTGTCAGGATTGCTGTCGACCACGGCAGTCAACTGGCAATCCGGTAGCGAGGCGTATTTCTCGGCATGGAATTTTCCCAGATAGCCGCAGCCGATGACAGCGCATTGCAGTTTTTTCATGTCATTGAGAGTTGCATTTGATGATTCGGGATTTGGCCAACGTGCCGTACTTCAGCCCGGCGGGTCTGCCAGGCAAAAGGGAAAACCTGCTGCATCACAGCCGCCTGTCAATGCCAGCCGCCAAACTGCTTGGTGGGGTCGCCCTTGAATCCCGCCACGGTACCCTTGCCGGATTTGGTGCGGCTCTGATTGATGGCGTTGGTCGCGGCCCGGGCCATGTTTTCCCTGGTAAACCCGCCCAGATTCTCCGCTGACTCGACCACCAGTGTGGACATGATGGTGATATCCTGCTTTTCCGTTTCCGGATTCAGCACCACGGCGCGCAATTCCTTGCCGTCATCGCTGACCGAAAGCATGATGGGATAGCTGGTATCGGCAGGTATCGTCGCGGTATAACCCTTCTGCCCCTGCAGCTGCACCGTGGCGATGGTCCTGCCGTTGCTGTCCCTGATGACCACCTGCCCTTCGCTGAGCAGGCCCTCCCGATTGGCAACGATGCCGCGCAGCCGCACTGTCGCAGCGCTGACCTCGGATTTGCCGGAGGATGTCGAAGAATCACCGCAGCCGGTCAGCAAAACCAGCGCTGCCAGTAAAAGATAATAGGTGAATTGTTTCATTGTTCTCTCCCGTTGATTGGAATCCAGCGCAGGCGGTTGGCATTGCTGACCACGGTTACGGATGACATCGCCATGGCCGCACCGGCGATCATCGGATTCAGCAGTATACCGAACACCGGATAGAGCAGACCGGCGGCGATGGGGATGCTCAGGGCATTGTAGATGAAAGCGCCGAACAGGTTCTGCTTGATGTTGGTGAGGGTCAGTTTGGACAACGCGATGGCTTCCGGCACCTTGGCCAGAGACCCCTGCATGATCACGATATCGGCGCTCTCTATCGCGACATCGGTGCCGGTGCCGATGGCCATGCCGACATCGGCCTGCGCCAGCGCCGGCGCATCGTTGATGCCATCGCCGACCATGCCGACGAATTCGCCCTGCTGCTGCAGCTGCCTGACCACCTCGGCCTTGGCCTGGGGCAGCACCTGGGCGCGAATCTCCGTGATACCGGCCTGTTTGGCGATGGCCCGGGCCGTGACTTCGTTGTCGCCGGTGACCATCAACACTCGCACGCCCTGTTCCTGAAGCCGTGCGATGGCCTCGGCGGAGTCCTTCTTGATCGGATCGGAAACCGCGACGATACCGGCCACCTGGCCGTCGACCGCCAGCAGCATCGGCGTCTGGCCCTGCTTCGCCAGGGCTTGGAGTTTTTCCTGATAGTCCTGGCAGGCAATTTCCTGTTCCGCCATTAACGCGGCATTGCCGAAGCAGACCTGGTGATCGTCGATCCGGGCCAGCACGCCGTGCCCTGCCACCGCTTCGAATTTGTCGGCCTTCAGGATTTGCAGCTGCCGCTCTTCCGCCGCCGCCAGAATTGCCGATGCCAGCGGATGCTCCGAGCCCGATTCGATGCTGGCCGCCAGTTGCAATACCGTATCCTGATCGTAGCCTTCGGCCGCATCTATGGTCGAAACCGTAGGTTTCCCTTCCGTCACCGTGCCGGTCTTGTCCAGAATCACGCAGGTCAGCTTGCCCGCCGTCTGCAACGCCTCGCCGTTGCGGATCAGGATCCCGGACTGCGCCGCCCGGCCCACGGCGACCATCACCGAGATCGGCGTGGCCAGTCCCAGGGCGCAGGGACAGGCGATGACCAGCACCGTCATGGAGGTGACGAAGGCGTAGCCCAGCGCCGGCTCGGGACCGAAGGCCAGCCACATCAGGAAGGTCAGAATGGAAACTACCACCACTGCCGGAACGAAAACGGCGGAAATCCGGTCCGCCAGCTTGGCGATGGCCGGCTTGCTGCCCTGCGCCTGGCGGACGCTGTGAATGATTTGCGCCAGCGCCGTGTCCCTGCCGATGTGGGTGGCGCGAAACAGAAAACTGCCCTTCTGGTTCATGGTCCCTGCCGCGACTTCCGAGCCCTCGACTTTTTCCACCGGCAGCGGCTCGCCGGTGAGCATGGATTCGTCGACCGTGGAATGGCCATCGATGACCACGCCGTCGACCGGGATTTTTTCTCCGGGCCGGACCCGCAACGTCTCCCCCAGGCCCACTTCCTCAATGGGGACATCCAGCTCTTCGCCGTTCCGGATCACCCGGGCGGTGCGCGGCTGCAGTCCGATCAACTGGCGAATGGCGCTGGAGGTCTTGCCCCTCGCCCTGGTCTCCAGGGCCGTCCCGAGATTGATGAAGGCCAGAATGATCACCGAGGCCTCGAAATAGGCATGTCTGGCAAGGGAAGGCAGCGTATCTGAATAATCGATGATCACGCAGGAATAGAACCAGGCGGAACCGGTGCCCAGCGCAATCAGCGTATCCATGTTGGCCTGACCCAGCAGCAGCGCCTTGACCGCCCCGCTGTAGAAATGCCAGCCTGAATAGACCAGAATGCCCAGCGTAATCAAGGCCACCTGCGGCCAGAACCAGGCACCGGCCTCGGAACCGATGTGCGGCAGCCAGCCCAGCTGCCCGGCAAACATCAGCGGCAGACCGAAGACGCCGGCCACGGCGGCTTTTTTCAGCAGCTGCCGGTAGCGTTCATGCTCCAGCGCTTCCTGCTCCTCCGGATCTTCGAAACCTTCCATCACCGCCGCATCGTAACCGGCCTCCCGAACCGCCCGGGTCAGCTGTTCCGGATCGGCATGCCCCTTCACCAGCGCGGAATGATCGGCAAAATTGACATTCACCGCTGTCACGCCATCGACGCCGCTCAGTGCGCCTTCCACCGCACTGACACAACCTGCGCAGCTCATGCCCAGGATCGACAGCCGTATCTCCTCGGTGCCGCTGTCCGTACTACTTACTGCTGTCATATCGTTACCTTGGTTTTGAAATCCCGTCATACCTGCCGACTGCATTCGGCGGCATGCCTATTCGACTGTATAGCCCGCCTCGGCGATGGCCTGTTTGATGCTGTCCAGATCCACCCGGGCCGTATCGTACTGCACCGTGACGGTATTGTCTTTATGCGATGCCGTCACGGACAGCACGCCATCCAGACCCTGCAATTTCGTGGTCACGTTGTTCTCGCAGCCGCCGCACTTCATGCCGCTGACAGCCAGGGTCACTTCATTTGCCATTTCTTTCTCCGGGAGTGTGAATTGATATTGATTTCCAGCGATAGCCATTATCATGCAATAAAACCCCGATTTTCTCAACAAATGGCTAAATTCGGCTACTATTTTAGAGTGGAAACTCATCATCACGAACGGCACCCCGGTATGGCAGACTTTCTGATAGGTCGACAGCAGATCCTGAACAAAAACCTGGAAACCTACGGCTACGAAATCCTGTTCCGCGGCAGTGATTTCGATCTCGATGAAGCGCAGGGCGCGACCAGCGCCACCAACCAGGTCATTACCGATACCCTGCTGGAATTCGGTCTGAACAACATTGTCGGCCAGGGCAAGGCCTTCATCAACTTTACCAGCCAGAACATTATTGCCAAAACGCCGCTGCACCTGCCCAGGGAGCGGATAGTCGTCGAAATACTGGAAAACGTCGTTATCGATGGGCAGATCATCGATCATGTCCGGGAATTTTCCCAGCAGGGCTACAGCATCGCACTGGACGACTTCGTCTACTCCGACGACTGGATCCCATTGCTGGAAATTGCCGACATCGTCAAGCTGGATGTCCTGGAAATGGACCTCGATGACTGCCTGCAGCTGATCCAACGCCTGAAACCCTACCGGCTCAAGATACTGGCGGAAAAGGTGGAGACCCATCAGCAGTTCAAGGCCCTGAAAAAAGCTGGCTGCGACTATTTCCAGGGCTTTTTTTTCAGCAGGCCCAATATCGTCAAGGGCAGGCGCATCGGCGTGAACCAGGCTGCCGCCCTGAAACTGATCTGCGCCATCAACACGCCCGACGTGCATTTCGACGAACTCGGTGAAATCGTTTCCCGGGACGTCGGCCTCAGCTACAAGCTCCTGCACTATATCAATTCCGCATTTTTCTCCGTGCCCAACAAAGTAAAATCCATCCGTCATGCCATCACCTGCCTGGGCATGAACGAAGTGAAGCGCTGGGTCAACATCCTGACCCTGGCGACGTTGTCGGGAAAACCGCACGCCATTCTGCAGAACTCCCTGGTGCGCGGCAAGATGTGCGAACTGCTGGCCATGGAGATCGGCGCGGAAAAGGAGCGCTATTTTCTCATCGGCATGTTTTCCAATCTCGATGCCCTGCTGGATGTTTCCATCGACGAAGCACTGACGCAACTGCCCCTGCCCAGGGATGTCACTAAAGCGATCATCGATCACAAAGGGACCGCCGGTGAAGCGCTGGACTGTGCAATTCACTATGAAAACTGGGAACTGTCGAAACTGAGATGCACCGGGCTGCCGCAAAAAACCATCGGTGCTATCTATCTGCAGAGCATCCACTGGGCCAATCAGGTGCTGGGCAGCATTTGACCTCCCCTTTTCAGTGCAAGCCGCCTGCGGCCTGCACTGCCCGCGCAACGATCATCGCATCACCGCGGCAGGCGACAAAACCGGCAGGATATGCTATTTTTCCCGCCAGGCGGTTTTGCATGCGGCATTGCACTTCCATGCACGATCCGCCAAACAGGCGATGACTACTGTCATTTCAAACCCGGGCCTTGTACACAAGCTCTGGCAGGCAAACACTGAATTCAGGAATCAGACATGCAACGCTTGAAGAACCTCATTCTCGTGCTTTTACTGGCCTCGGCTCCGTTGTTGACGGCAGCCGATGAACTGGTCGATCTATCCCCGGCACAACTCCAGAAAATACGCAAAAACAACGCCCTGGTCATCGATATACGCACCGAGCAGGAATGGCAAAGCACCGGCATCATACCGGGCAGCCGGATGCTGCAGTTTTTCGATGCCCAGGGGCAGGCCGACCCCCGGCAGTGGCTGGAGCAGATGCAGAAACTGCGACGCAGTCCGGAACAGCCGATCGTACTGGTCTGCCGCTCCGGCAACAGAAGCCGGATGGTCGGTGATTTTCTGACCCGGCAGGCCGGCATGAAAAATATCTATCATCTGCAAAATGGGTTAAAATCCTGGCTGCAGCAGGGCAAAGCCACCGAACCCGTATGCATTGGGCAAATTGCCTGCAACCAGGCGGCAACCGAATAGAATGCAATGCAAAAAAACACCCTGACCAATCAGACCATCGCCCTGGCCGGTATTGCCCAGGCCGCTTACCTGGTGCAGCAACTGGCCACCACCGGCACTGCCGACCAGTCAGCCCTGGAAGCCAGCATCGGCAGCCTGCTGAAAAGCGACGCCGGGGGCGTCGCCAATGTTTTCGGCGGTCTGCAGGGAGTCAGGACCGGATTGCAGCAGCTCCAGCAGCAATTGTCCGGCACCATGCCGGCCAATCCGGAACAGGCGCGCTATTCCGCCTCGCTGGTGTTCCTGGAAAGGCAACTGGCGAAAAAACCGGAAATGCTGAAGACGATTTTTATCGGCATCGAACGCGCCCAGGCCCAGGCCGAACATTTCGGGCCGCTGCATGAAAACGTCCTGGCCAGCCTGGGGGATCTCTATCACAGCACCATCAGCACCCTGCAGCCGCGGATCATGGTGACCGGCGAACAGACCTATCTGGGCAACCCGGACATCGTCAACAAGATCCGCGCATTACTGCTGGCCGGCATCCGCTCGGCGATACTGTGGCGGCAGTGCGGAGGCAAGCGCTGGAAATTCCTGTTGTTCCGCAAAAAACTGCAGGACGAAGTGCAGCGCCTGCTGCAGGAAATCTGACCTGAGGACATGGCCACCCTGATCCAAGCCGAGCAACTCAGCCGTTATTTTGGAGATCACTGCGCGGTCAGGGAAGTCGATTTCAGCGTCGCCAGAGGCGAAGTGCTGGGCTTCCTCGGGCCCAATGGCGCCGGCCAGATCCTCATCAATGGCATCGATCTCCTCGACCGCCCCCGGGAGGCCAAGAGCCAGCTGGGCTATCTGCCGGACAATCCACCGGTGTACCGGGAACTGACGGTACAGGAATACCTCGAATACTGTGCCGCGCTGCACCGGATACCCCGTCCGGCCCGATATCACGCGATCGAAAAAAGCAAACGTCGCTGCGGCCTGGAGAGCGTTGCCGGCCGCCTGATCGGCAATCTGTCCAAGGGCTTCCAGCAGCGCATCGGCATCGCCCAGGCAATACTGCACAATCCACAGATCATCATTCTCGATGAACCGACCGTCGGCCTGGACCCGATACAGATCCGGGAAATCCGCGCGCTGATTCGCGAACTGGGCAGCGAACACGGCATCATACTGTCCACCCATATCCTCCCTGAAGTGCAGGAATCCTGCACGCACGTGCAAATCATCGACCAGGGCAGTCTGGTGCTCAAGGAAACCATCGCCGGCCTGGAACGCCACCTGAACACCGCCGCACTGACCATCCGCACCAGGGATCCTTTCGATTTCCGGCGACTGCAGTCCCTGCCCGGAATCGACAACATCGAAATCATCAGTCCGGAGCACTGCAGAATCCACCACGACCTGGAAAACAACCCCGCCGCAGGCATCGCCGAAACCATCATCGCCTCCGGCGCCGGTTTGCTGGCGCTGGTGCCGGAGAAAAAAACCATGGAAGAGATCTTTCTTGCCCTGACCAGTCGACAGGAGGCAGAAGAACCATGCGCCTGATTTTCACCATTGCCGCGCGGGAACTGAAAACACTGTTTCTGTCCCCCCTGGCCTGGTCCATCCTGGGTCTGCTGCAGTTCATCCTGGCCTACCTGTTCCTGACCCAGGTCGATGCCTACGCCATGCTGCAGCCGCGTCTGGCAGCCCTTGAAACGGCGCCCGGCATCACCGACCTGGTGGTGACCCCCCTGTACGGCAGCGCCGCAATCGTGCTGCTGCTGATCATTCCACTGCTGACCATGCGCCTGATCAGCGAAGAGCGGCGCAGCAAGACCCTGCCGCTGTTGATTTCGGCCCCCGTAAGCAATCATGAAATCATCCTGGGCAAATATCTGGGCGTCGTTACCCTGCTGCTGATCATGGTGCTGATGATCAGCGTCATGCCGCTCTCGCTGCTCGCCGGCGGTGAACTGGACTTCGGCAAGCTGTTCGCCAACATTCTCGCACTGACGCTGGTGCTGGCCAGCTTTGCCGCGATCGGCCTGTATCTGTCCTGCGTGGCCAGCCATCCGACCATCGCCGCCATCGGCTCCTTCAGCGCCCTGCTGCTGCTCTGGATCCTGGACTGGACCAGCGGCCTGCATCCCGGGTACAACGCCATCCTGGAATATCTTTCCATGCTCAGTCATTTCCAAAACCTGCAGAGCGGCCTGATCGCCTCCCGGGACCTCTGCTATTTCCTGCTGTTTTCGGCGACTTTTCTGCTGCTCAGCATACACCGCCTGGATTACGAACGACTGCAGAAATGAAGATCTCGCAGCGCATCCATCACCGCATCTGGCTGAAAAACCTGCTCAGCACCGTTGCCCTGCTCATCGTGATCGGCCTGCTGGCCTGGCTCAGTGCAAGATACAGCGCGCAGTCCGACTGGACCGCCAATGCCCGCAATACCCTGTCCGAGGCATCACAAAAGCTACTGGTCACGATGCCCGGGGAAATCGTCATCACCGCCTACCTGGACCAGCCGGCATTGAAAAAACAGCTTACCGACCTGGTGCGCCGTTATCAAACCGGCAAGAGCGACCTGCGCCTGGTGATCGAAGACCCCGACGCCCACCCCGGACAACTGCGCAAGCTGGACATCGGCGCGGCAGGTGCGATACTGGTCGCCATCGGGGACGCAGTGAAAGGCTGTCCACGCTCAGCGAATCCTCCCTGACCAACCTGCTGCGCAGACTGGCCAATGCCAATGAACGCTGGGTGACTTTTTTGAGCGGCCATGGCGAACGCTCGCCGACTGGTGACGCCAATCACGATCTGAAAACCTTCGCCAGGGAACTGGAACGCCGTAATATCAAGGTACAGATCCTCAACCTGGCGGCCATGCCCTTCATACCGGACAACTCGGCACTGCTGGTCGTCGCCGGCCCCAGGACGGCGCTGCTGCCCGGCGAGGCGAAACTGATCCGGGAATACCTGCAGCAGGGCGGCAATCTGCTGTGGCTTGCCGATCCCGGCGTCGAACAGCCAGGCGTGCTCGAAGAAACGACCGGAGTACGCCTGCTGCCCGGAACCATCATCGATGGCGGCGCCAAACTCTATGGGGTCGACGACACCAGCTTCGTGCTGGTCAGCGAATACCCCATGCATGCCATTACCCGCAACTTCCAGTTGATCACGGTGTTCCCGCAGGCTGCCGCGCTGGCAGTGGACAGCGAATCCGATTTCGACGCCGCGCCTATCCTGAGCAGCATCGCCCGTTCCTGGACCGAAACCGGTCCGATCGGCAACGTCGTGCAGTTCGATGCCGACAGCGACGAACGCGAGGGGCCATTGGACCTGGCTTTCGCGCTGGAGAGGGAGCTGCCGGACAGCAGACGACAGCGCATCGTGGTCATCGGCGACGGCAATTTCCTGGCCAACACCTACCTCGGCAATGCCGGCAATCTGGACCTGGGCCTGCGCCTATTCAACTGGCTGACCTTCGACGACCAGTTCATCGATATTCCCGCCAAGACGGCGAGCGACCGGAAACTGCAGCTGACCGAAAACACCGTGATGGTCATGGGCTTTGGCTTTCTGGTGATACTGCCGCTGCTGCTGATCGCAACCGGCATCTTCATCTGGCGCAGACGCAAGTCTCTTTGATGCCCGAACTTCCCGAAGTGGAAACCACCCGGCGCGGCATCGCCCCGCACATCGAGGGCAGGAGCCTCGTCCGCGTGCTGGTCCGCCAGCCGCAGCTGCGCTGGCCGGTTCCCGAAGCGGACCTGCAGCAATTGCCGCCGGCGCGGCTGGTCAGTGTGCAGAGGCGGGCAAAATACCTGCTGCTGGAATTCGGGAAAGGCACAGTACTGCTGCATCTGGGCATGTCCGGCAGCCTGCGCATCGTCGAACAGCAGGAAGCCGTCGGCAGACACGATCATCTGGACCTGCTCTTCGACAACGACCTGACGCTGAGGCTGACCGACCCGCGCCGCTTTGGCGCGGTGTTGTGGCTGGGCGCCAGCCCCCGGGAACATCCGCTTCTGGCCAAACTGGGCCCCGAACCCTTCAGCGACGAATTCACCGGCAGCTACCTGTACGACAGATCGCGCAGCAGAAAACTGCCGGTGAAGCAGTTCATCATGGACCAGCAGATCGTCACCGGAGCCGGCAACATCTACGCCAGCGAGGCGCTGTTCCACAGCGGCAT
Organism: Gammaproteobacteria bacterium; assembly: GCA_024511045.1. Taxonomy (GTDB): domain Bacteria; phylum Pseudomonadota; class Gammaproteobacteria; order Methylococcales; family Methylomonadaceae; genus JANEMG01. Next base: position 13,473 of record JANEMG010000008.1, read on the forward strand.
CCGGCCGACCCGCCCGGCCGGCAGAATATCGCTGCTTCGCTACCAGCGGCTGGCCGATGCCATCAAAGAGACTCTGAGCCAGGCCATCACCCAGGGCGGCACCACGCTGCGCGACTTCGTCGGCGGCGACGGCAAGCCCGGCTATTTCCAGCAGCAGCTGCATGTCTACGGCCGTACCGGCCTGCCCTGCAACCGCTGCGGCCGCCCCCTGCAGGAGACCAGGCTGGGCAACCGCTCCAGCGTGTACTGCAGCCATTGCCAGCGTTGACTATACTAGTTAGCATCTATAAACACCCATCCATGGGATGTTTATAGAAACAAAACAGCAAATGCGATTGGCTGTTTTCTTCACAATCAATGCCTTGTAGTCATTGATTGTGCCGGCACATCCTTGTGCCGGATCAGTTCCCGTCATTTATAGACGGAAGCTATACTAAAGGCTTGCAGGACTTGCGCGGCAAAGTCATTATGGCTTTTTCACCGTGGGAATTTGACTTCATGGACCGAATCCGCCAAAACCAAGTATTGATGCGAAGAAAATTTACAACAGAACCGGAAGACATTCAGGACAACCCAGATCGAAATTTCCCGTGGACGTAAATCCCCCGCCAAAAATCCTCGGCAACATTGCGACGCTCTTGCTCACGGCAGGGCTGGCTGGCGCCTATTTTCTGGGCGGTTACCTGGGCATGCTGCTTGCCGTGCCGCCGAGCAATGCCAGCCCTGTCTGGCCGTCGGCAGGCATTGCGCTGGCGGCCATGCTGGTCTTCGACAAAAGGGCCGTGCCCGGCATCTTTCTGGGCACCCTGTTGGCGCAATTCCATTCCTATGGTGATGCCTCCAGCGCGGACAACCTGTTTTCGACGTCCCTTACCGCCACTATTGCCGGAATCGGCTCCTGCGTGCAGGCGGTCTTTGGCGCGTTCCTGATCCATCGTTATGTCGGCGCCCGAGACCCGTTGCTGGAGGACAGAAAAATCCTCCGTTTCCTGCAGCTGACAGGGCCGGTCAGCTGCATCGTCGCGCCCAGCATCGGCATCGGCACGCTTTTTCTGCAGGGCGTCATCACCGCAGCCGATATTTCCCTCAGCTGGGCAATCTGGTGGGTTGGCGATGCCATCGGCGCGTTGATTTTCACGCCATTGACCCTGACCGTCCTGGCCAGAAAAGAATCACCCTGGTATCAGCGGCGCCGCTCTGTCGCCCTGCCGCTGATCGCTCTCTCCTGCCTGGTCGTGGTGCTGTTTGAGTATGGTCACCGCCTGGAATCGGCGCGCCTCAGGGCCGTCTTCGACAGACAGGCCGACCTGGTTCATGACACGCTGCACGACGAATTCCAGCAGCATTTGGAAATGGCCCAAATCCTGCAAGGGTTTTTCAACAGATCCCTCTCCATCAGTGCAGAGCAATTCAGCCTGTTCGCCCGGCCCCTGGCGACCCGCCATCACAGCATCCGGGCGCTGGAATGGATCCCCCGCATCACTTTGCAGGAAAGAGCCGACTACGAGCGGGAATTCCAGGTCATCCGGGAACCCGGCCGAAACGGTGAAATGGTTCCCGCCCTGCAGCGCGGCGAATACTTTCCCGTCACCTATCTGCATCCCGACGCCGGCAACGAAAGGGCCAGGGGCTTCGACGTCGGCACCAACCCCAAGGCCTGGGAAGCTGTTGCACGGGCCCGTGACACGGGCAGTATTTCTGCAACACGCAGAATCCGGTTGATCCAGGACCGGCAGAAGTGCAGCGGGATCGTACTCTATGCCCCCGTTTATCATCGGTATCCGGCAACCACGACCATCCAGGACCTG